>CAZFPQ010000139.1:0-17852 GCA_964521065.1 uncultured Bacteroidia bacterium
TTAACTTCCTCCCTTGCCCTCCCTACTTCACTTGGGCCAGCAGGAAGAGTACAGCCATCCGGATGGCCACTCCGTTTTCTACCTGATCCAAAATCACGGAGTGGGCCGAGTCAGCTACTTCGCTGCTCACCTCTACTCCTCGATTAATGGGGCCTGGGTGCATAATGACCAAGTCTTTTTCCAGGCCTTCAAGCATCGGTAGGCGCAGACCATAAAGCAGGGTATATTCCCTTAGACTCGGAAAATATCGAATATCCTGTCGCTCTAGCTGAATGCGCAGCATATTGACGGCATCTGCCCATTGCAGGGTCTCAGTTAAGTTATGGCTTACTTCAACACCCAATTCTGAGATAGGCTTAGGAATCAAGGTAGGTGGGCCACAAACACGCACCTGTGCCCCAAGCAGCTTCAAAGCAAAAATATTGGATAGTGCCACCCGGCTGTGGGTAATGTCTCCTACGATTGCAATCTTTTTTCCGCTTAGGTCTCCAAGCTTTTCTCGCAAAGAAAAGCAATCCAACAATGCTTGAGTCGGGTGCTCATGTGTACCATCTCCGGCATTGACAATTTGAGCAGGAATGTGCTTACTGAGAAAAACATGTGCGCCAGGGAGTGGGTGCCGCATCACAACCATATCCACCTTCATGGCCAGGATGTTGTTGACCGTATCTAATAGGGTTTCACCTTTTTTCACGGAAGAAGAAGAGGCACTAAAGTTGACCGTATCAGCACTCAAACGCTTTTCCGCCAACTCAAACGATATCCGGGTGCGGGTAGAATTTTCAAAAAAAAGGTTGGCAATGGTAATATCCCGCAGGGAGGGCACTTTCTTAATCGGCCGATTGATTACTTCTTTGAAATTGGCAGCAGTCTCGAAGATTAAATCGATGTCTTCTCTGGTGATGTATTTGATGCCTAGTAAATGCCTTGTACTCAGTCCCATGTTACGCGTACCTATTCTGTTTTGGGATTAGAAACCAGCCATACCTGATCGCCTCCACCTGATTCTTTTAATTCTACCTTCACACGCTGGGTCTCAATGGTGTCTACTGAAATACCCACGTAAGAAGGTTCGATGGGCAGCTCCCTCTCATGCTGTCGATCTACCAGTGCCAATAACTCCACAGAGCGTGGCCTGCCGTAAGCGAGCATCGCGTCCATCGCAGCTCGTATCGTCCGTCCGGTATAAAGCACGTCATCAACTAGGATGACACGACGGTCTTCGATCAAAAAATCTACTTTGGTCTGATTGGCGGCTAGGGGCGTATCCCTTTTTCGAAAATCATCTCTAAAAAAGGTTACGTCTAGCTCTCCATAGGGAATATCTAAACCCGGCTTTAACTGCTGTAACACCTCCTTTATGCGTCTCCCTACAAAAATGCCCCTAGGCTGTAAGCCAAGCATCACCGTATCATCAAACTCCCCATAGTGCTCCATCAATTGGTGGCAGAGTCGCAACAAGGTGACTCGAAGCTTGCCTGCTGGAAATAAGTCGAGACGATTCTGCTCTTCCATGTTGGCAAATTGCAAAGTTTTAGCCCAAAGTACAATGGAGTCCCCTTCTGGAAAAGGGGAATTATTCACGGGCAATTGATTCGGCTTTCAGGGTTTTCGAAACTTGAATATATGCCCATTTTTTCGTATATGATATTAGTAGACAGATAGAAGTAAGACCCGCTCGCTTATCCTTATTTTCTTGACTGACTACTCCTGTTAGAATATTTCTCCTTCGCCTTTCCCCTTCTCTTACCAGGCCCTTGATCGAGTTCATAGTATTCATCAACTAATATGCTGGTTATGAAAAGGATAATCTACTACTCCACTCTTCCCTTGCTACTGCTAATGGGCTTAATCGGTCCAGATTCTTTACCTACTCCCCTTCAAAGCGATGAGGCACTAGAGGCACAACTCCAAGGAGCCTGGAACTTGGTCCTGCGTGACGGCAGCACCATGGAGGAATTAGACCTGCAGATGGTAAAGATCATCCAGGATGGTTATTTCATGTTTGCCTTCTACCAGGAAACTAGTCAATCTTTTTACAGCGCAGGTGGTGGCACCTATGAGGTGACAAATGGAAAATACAGTGAAGACATCCGTTTTCATACCATTGATCCGGAATTGGTCGGTCACCACTTAGATTTTAATCTAAGGTTAGAAAATGGGCACTGGTACCACGAAGGGAAGGTCAGTGGAAATCCACTGCGAGAAGTCTTTGAACGGGTAGATGCAGATGCAACTCAGGCCCCTAATGGTGCCTGGACCTGCCTCGCCCATAGCGAAGAAAATGGTGCTCTACGGGAGGTCCGCGAACGAGATCCACAAACCTGGAAGCTCGTCACTGACCGGTTCTTCCAATGGGTAACTTTTGATCCGCGAAGCGGAGCTCTGGTTGGATGTAGCGGAGGAACTTATGTCTGGGAAGAGGGTATGTACAAAGAAAACGTGGCTTTCCATCAACAAGACAGTATCCTCACGGGGCATCAGTTGGTGTGGCCCAGTCAGCTTCAGGAAGATACCTGGACACAGACAACTCCGCTGTCTAGAGGTACGGAAGATTTGCAGCGCCAAAT
The DNA here is from genome assembly GCA_964521065.1 of uncultured Bacteroidia bacterium. Taxonomy (GTDB): domain Bacteria; phylum Bacteroidota; class Bacteroidia; order J057; family J057; genus CAYVAP01. The sequence continues at coordinate 2,571 of CAZFPQ010000139.1, forward strand.
CTGGCAGCGAATGACCCCTTAGCTGTAGATATGGCCTTTGCCAACTAGGTGCCAAAGGTGCGGTTGCCTATTCCCCAAGAAACTCAGCAAGCTTTCCAGAAAGGGTCGACAGCAACTCAATCAATTGACCTCCGTCTCACTTCTTGTCCAGAAGTTGTATCCCATCCTCAAAACAGGATGGGATACCCATTTCTGGACTTAATTTCGCTTTCCCGCAGGGGCAGCCATATCCCCCTTAGCCAGCGAGGGCAAATCTATAGCTTTCATTAGCTACAATTGCCAAAATAATTGGTATCTTCAAGCTTGCATCAAGTTGGGCGGGCCAACCAAAAAACTCAAAAAACGTCAAAATAAAGTAACCCTTTACCCGTCTCAGCTAGAAGGGGTTTATCTACCGATATGCGCAACGTCATTCAGCTTCTTCCAGATGCCATTGCCAATCAAATTGCCGCCGGTGAAGTCGTGCAGCGGCCTGCTTCGGTAGTCAAAGAACTACTTGAAAATGCAGTAGATGCAGGGGCTAGTCGCATTGACTTGCTCATCAAAAATGCAGGCAAAAGCCTGATTCAAGTAAGCGACAACGGAGCCGGAATGTCTGCCCAAGACGCCCGCATGGCTTTTGAGCGTCATGCGACCTCCAAAATCCGCGAGCAAGATGACTTATTTAGGATACAAACACTGGGGTTTAGGGGCGAAGCCTTGGCTTCCATCGCGGCGGTGGCACAAGTACGACTCCGCACTCGCTTACAAGAAGCAGAATTGGGAGTCGAGCTCGACGTCGAAGCAAGCAAGGTTACCCGGCAAGAAGCTTGGGCAGGGCTGGGGGGTAGTACCTTTATGGTCAGAAATCTTTTCTTTAACGTACCGGCCCGTCGTAATTTTCTTAAATCTAACCCGGTAGAAACACGCCACGTGATCAATGAACTGATTCGCGTCGCCTTACCCAATCCCGATATACACTTTACCTTTACCCATGGAGACACCCAAGTCTACGACCTCCCACCAGGATCAGTTGAAGAAAGACTAATTGCTTTATTTGGAAAGGAACTACGTGGAGAGCTGATCCGTGTGGACGAGGCTGCTGGATATGCGACGTTCGAAGGATTCATTGGCAGTCCAGCTATCAACCGCAAGTCACGTGGGGATCAATACTTTTTTGTCAATGGCCGCTTCATCCGAAGCAACTATCTGCACCACGCCATTGCCAAGGCTTTCGAGGATTATTTACCAGAAGATACCCATCCCTTTTATTGCATTTTCTTAGGGATAGATCCGGTTCATGTAGACATCAACATTCACCCAACCAAGACGGAGGTAAAGTTTGATGACGAACGAACCCTTTACATTTTGTTGCAAGGCTTGATCAAACAAGGCCTAGGGGAACACCATCAAGTCCCCAATTTCAACTTTGGGGACACTCCGATCAAACAAGCCATTTACCAATCAGGGGCAACAATAGAACAAGCCAAGGACGCGACCATAGGCTCGACGAGCAGTGCTAGTAGAAGCAGCGCCCAACCATGGGCTCCCCGCGAACAAGTAAAGCCAGATCACTGGGATCAATTGTACCGCCCAGGAGGGAAAGAAACCCCTCAAGAGTCCTTTGCCCAGCCTGAACAAAAGTCGGGAGAACAAGTTCCTCTCTTACCAACTAATCGAAGGCCTGAATTCAGTGAGGCTTCTTTTGTAGTACAGTTTCAACAGCGGTACATTTTGACCCAGTTAGGCGAAGAATTGCTCATTGTTGACCAACATCAAGCTCACTATCGGGTGCTATTTGAGCGGTTCATGAATGCGCAAAAGGGCCAAGCCATGGCTTCTCAGCAGCTACTCTTCCCTCAAACTCTGGAGTTCCAGGCCCAAGATTATCTGTTGCTGCTAGAGGTTGATGCAACCTTACAGCAGATGGGATTTGAAGTCAAGGAGTTTGGCCGGAATTCTTTGGTCGTTTACGGGACTCCGACTGGGGTAGCCACTCACAAGATTCGCGATATATTTGAGCAAATTTTGTCTGATGTAAAGATTACAGGTGGCAACGAAGTCCCAGAGGCTAGGCTAGAAGCCATTGCCAGGGTGGTGGCTCAGCGAAGTGCTATTGCTTCACAGGCTAGCCTGACAGTGGTAGAAATGCGGCGCTTGCTCAGCGATCTTTTCCGCTGTGAGTCTCCAACCTTAGCTCCAGGTGGCCGTCCTATTTTGAAGAAAATTAGCGAAGTGGAACTCGAGGAGTACTTTAAGTAACCCCGATCCTCTTCGCCGGGATAGAGAAAAGATTATGATGAATCAGATCACACCGGTAGTCCGCCAGCTTTTGATCATCAACGTGGTGATCTACGTGGGGCTATTGATGCTAAATTCAGCGGGAACAAATGGAAAAACCATTTTCCATGAATACTTCAAAGTGCACAAGGTCAATGTCCTTGGAATTCATAAAACAATAGAAGTATATGGAACTGACTACATGGCTAACCCTAATGCTTCATGGGAGCAAATAAGGGAATACCAGGAGTACGTCGACCAAAGTCGGGAAGAACGTGAAAAGATCGTCCAGGACTGGCATGCCCTAGATCAATTCAAGCCGATCCAGGTAGTAACCTACTTTTTCAGTCATGATGTCCAAAACTTCTACCATATTCTTTTCAATATGATGGCCTTGTTTTTTTTAGGTCCATCATTAGAAATGGTCATGGGGCAAAAGCGCTTTTTGAGGTTTTATCTGTTTTGTGGCGTCTTTGCGGGCATCGCACTGGCCTTATTTGACCCAAGCCTCGCTCCAGTATTGGGCGCTTCGACCGCCGTTTCTGGGGTACTTATTGCCTTTGCCATGATGTTTCCTCGTCAAAAGATCAGCCTACTTTTTTTACCCATGTTTCGGTTTGAGGTTCGTTGGTTGGCATTGGTCGCGGTAGGCGTCTCGCTCTTCTTCTCTATCGCCGCATTTTTCGACCCTGGAGCAGGAGGAGGAGTCTCTCACTTTGGCCACTTAATGGGTATAGTGGGGGCGGTACTGTATTTTTATGTAGAAAAATTTTTACCCCAGACTTAAGTAGATGGCGAGGCATTGAGAGGTGAGGCCTCAAGACCTACCTTTTCAACATCATTCACTTTATCTACGGAGTCATGGATTTTCACGGGTTGAATGGCCTATTCTTCATTTCCATGAAAATAAAATGAGGAAAGGCATTTGAGCTTGAGCTTTGTTAATTATTTTGTGCTTTAGGAATACTCAAAAAATAACTTATGCCTTTTTGCTTGGCCTTTTGCTCCATCTTTTCATCAGAAAAAGCCTCCCTTAGCTCCGACAGGTCGGAATCTTCGACTCGCTAGGGTCGGTTTTCCTTCCTTGATCTGGAACAAAATTCCTACGCAAAATCGACATGTTATTTTTTTCGTACTCCCTAGCAGAATCGTAAGCGGCATATTGATTGAAAGGAAAAGAGAAGTAAAACTTTGTAATTAGGATGGATTTTCGGCTGCGCATCAATGAGTTTTTAAGGCAATACCAGACCACAGGGTGGCTCATCGCCCTGATGATTGGGGGTTTGTTGTTACAAGGAATCTTGTTTCTCGTGTTTTCCCTGATGGGCCAAGAAACTCTGTATGACCAAGTAATTGAAGCTCTGGTTATTCCAGCTAGTTTCTCTGATTTCATTTGGCATCCATGGAGCCTGTTGACCTATCCTTTCTTCAGCGTTGAGTTCAGTCTATTTCAAATCCTATTTAATGGCCTGATCCTCTGGACTTTTGGGCGCATACACCAGCAATTACTCGGAGAGCAGCGCACCCAAAGGCTGGTCATTTTGGGTGTCCCTTTGATTGGTTTGATTACCTTGATCATTACCTCCCTGGCAGGGTATCACTATCAGCCAACTAGCTCCCCCTTTCCTCCCCGTACAGCTACTGAGCTCCAGGAAAGCCAACCCGAGGTCGATCCGGAAAACATAAGCCTCCCCGATGACAGCGTAGAGCAAGCAGATGAAAGGACAGGCATCCCCATTGGGCGCAAAGACCTTGCTTACCTCTCTGGGCTCACTGCCATCATCATGATTTTGGTCATCTCCAGCATCACGTTGGTACCTGATTATCCTGTTCCCCTGTTCCTATTTGGCCAGGTAAAAATTGTATGGGTTGGTATCGTCATCTTCCTTCTCTCCTGGGGCTTATGGGCTAGCTTTTTTACACCGATGGGTATCGCCATCTTTTTAGGAGGCCTACTGGGTTTTGCCCATGTGTATCTATTGAGAAATGGCACCGATCTTACCGAGAGTATTTGGAACTTTTACTCAGATTCCAGCAACAAACCTCGCATGAAAGTGAAGTACGGGTCTAAGTCAGGCAAGCCCGATGGAGTAAAAACGGGGCGACGAAAAGGTGGAGACACAAAAGGCAAGGATATTCCCCAAGAGGTCATTGATGGGATCCTGGATAAGATCTCCGACCAAGGCTATGACAGCCTAAGCAGAGAAGAGAAAGAACTACTTTTTAAGGCCTCCACCCAGAAAGGGGATGAGCAAAATCAATAAGATTTTCGTTGGCTTGGTCATCTTGACCTTTGTGGTCTTCTTGATTCCTGTAGGAATAGGAGTCCTAGCCCCGTATATCCCCCTGACCTTGGCTTTCCAGGCCCAGTTGATTCCTCCTCTTTTACTACCTTTCGCCCTTGTTGCTTTGGGATTTCTCCTGTTCTTTGTAAGACATAAAAAAGCATTTTGGGCAACGGCATCCTTGGCTATCTGTGCATTGTTGGCTTGGCCACTTAGTCGAGAGATTCGCCCAGGAATTAACCGTGCCGATACTGGACCAGAAGATATTAGGGTGATTTCCTACAACGTAGCTTCTTTCCATTTTGAAGATCAACAAATCCGCCGGGTGGCAAGCTTGCTGGCAAGTCAACACGCTGACGTGATTGCCCTACAAGAATTTCGCAACCACAGCATGGCAAATGGGAGGCAAGCGCTAGCCTTTCTAGCAGCAGAACTCGATATGCCGCATTATCAGTTTAAGCATCTTCCTCAACATATACATGGGGCAGTCATTTTTTCGAAACACCCCATTGAATCATTAGAAGTGCTTTACCTTCCAGCCAAAGAAATCAACTCAGGGGTCCTAGCTACCCTACGCACACCACAAGGCCCTTTAGGCGTCGCGACCATGCATTTGAGCTCTTATCAGATGCGAGAAGTGGTGGAGAGCCGAAATCAAGGGGATCGATGGCATATGTTAAAAGGCATTTACCGTCGCTATCGAGAGGTATTACCGCGCCAACAAGAAAAAGTGAACCAGGTACTACATAAAGTAGCCGACTACCCCCATCCCTTAGTCATCACGGGTGATTTCAATTCTGTCCCCCATAGCCGCATTGTTGAACCCTTTAGGCAAAGATTTGTGGATAGCTTTACGGCAGCAGGAAAAGGCTTCGGCTGGACCTACCCTTTACTGGGAGCTGCTTTCGGCCTGCGCATTGACTATCAATTTTGTACAGAAGATCTACGCCCTCTCCAGCATCAGGTAATCCGAGAGGAACCTTCTGACCATTTTCCCATCATGGTTAGCTATAGACTTACCCACCCCTGAGCAGCATGAAGTCAAGAAAATCTTTTATTTGGATTGCCGCCCTCTTGGTTGCCTTTTTTGCGGGGGCCATTGGGTGGAGTAATATTCAGCAGGAGGGAGCACATCGCCATTTCACCGAGCAACTGCAAGTACGTAACCCAAACAATACAGGGCCCGTGAAGCGAGCCTATTTGGTTAGTTGCGACTCCTTGGCTTGGGATGCCATGCAAAGCTATGGGAATCTCCAGCCACACAATAAGTATGGCCATACCACGGTCTATTTTTTCTTATCGGACCAGCCCATTCCTCAGCTACTGGAGTTGGGCGCGAATCCTTTTCCCAGAGAATTTTATTCGCTTTGCGTTGCTAGGTACCAGAAGCTTGCCCAGGGACAGGTAAGATTTGAACGCTACCCTTTCGAGCGAGGAGCCCAATAGCTGAGCATCTGTGCTTTTACCTCTCCACTTCGCTCACCTAGAATGGCGTGGTTAAATAGGTCAGCTTTTTGAGGCTTGGTTTGAATTGAAATCTCTTCTCCGAGTAAGATCTCCTTTCTTAGGATCAGATCTATCTGGCGACACTGCGCCTCTTGATGTAGGGCATGGGATAACGTATCGAGACACCAACTTACATAGTGGGTCTGATTCACGTGTTCGTTGATGTCCAGATGCGGCCAGCGTACCTTTAGATTGACAGACCGGCTGCCCTTTTTTAGGGCATCCCATTTTTCCGTAAAGCGACCCATGCCCACCACGTCCTGAGGAGGTTGAATTCTGTCCAGCCACGTTTCTGGAACTCTGCTTGGTCTCCGTCGCTTTAAATCTAGCACCAACCACGTAGACGAAGCTCTTCCCCAGATTTTTCCTTCCAAAGAAGAAAAACGGTAATCTCTGTAGACCAAACTCCGGTCAAAGCCAGATGGCCAAGTTTCCAGTAAAAACTCTTGCCCAACCAGAGGATACTGCTCCACCACCAGGCGTAGGCGAGATAGCACCCAGGTAAGGCCCATCGGATGTAACTCTTCCACTGAAGCGTGGAGAGCGCTTGCATTCTGCCTAGCGGCATCCTGCATCAGGTCCATCAGCCTGGGCAAGGCCAGAACCCCGTGGGCATTTGCATCAGCGGAGCGAATGCGATAAGTATAGCGGCCTAAGGTAGATTCCATTGGGTAGGTTTCGACTTGTGACAAAAAAACTATATTTGCCGAACAATTCTCACAGAAACTACTGATCCCTACAACTTCTCATTTATGAAGCTACTAGAAGGAAAAGTCGCGCTCATTACCGGTGGTACCCGCGGTATTGGACGAGCCATCGCTACTACTTTTGCCCAGCAAGGGGCCTCCGTGGCCTTCACTTTCCGTTCTTCCGTTGAAAAAGCTCAAGCATTAGAACAGGAATTAAAGGATTTAGGAGTAGAAGCCAAAGGCTATCAGACAGATGCCGGCGACTTTGAAGCCGTAGAAACCATGGTCGCTGACCTCATGGCTACTTTTGGCCGTGTAGATGCCCTTATCAACAATGCAGGAATTACCCGCGACAACCTCCTGCTTCGTATGAAACCTGATCAATGGGACGAGGTCATTCAGACCAATCTCAACAGCGTGTTTTATACGACCAAAGCTCTACTCAAGGCTATGCTCAAGCAACGTAGTGGGTCTATCATCAACATCAGCTCGGTAGTTGGCATTCAAGGGAATGCGGGTCAGGCCAATTACGCTGCCTCAAAAGCAGGTATGATTGGCTTCACGAAGTCCTTGGCTCGCGAAATTGGCTCAAGAGGAATCCGTGCCAATGTCGTAGCTCCTGGCTTCATCGCCACTGAGATGACCGCCGAGCTTCCTGAAAAAGAGCTTACGGCTTGGTTACAAAATATCCCTCTAAAGCGCGCGGGTGAGCCCCAAGACGTTGCTGACCTCTGCGTTTTCCTGGCCTCAGACATGTCTACCTACATTACTGGCCAAGTAATGACGGTCGATGGCGGAATGGTCATGGCGTAAGGGAGGTGAGAAAAGAATCACGTAGGGGAGGATGATATCCTTCCCTACCCGTTTTCCCGCACCATCCGCCCCATCTAAAAAGAGCGATCCTAATCAAATTGGGATCGCTCTTTTGTCTTATCTGAGATGGATTTTCTACTCTAGACCGTCATAATCTGAGCTTCCTTATCCTTGATTACTTGATCAACCTTGCCATTGTATTTGTTGATGATGTCTTGGACTTTCTTTTCCGCTTCTTTGATCTCGTCTTCGGAGACGCCATCATTTTTAAGCTCCTTCAAATCATCGAAGGCAGATTTGCGAATGCTGCGCAAGGAGATTTTGGCTTGCTCTGCCTCACTCTTGGCTCGCTTGACCAGTTCTCGACGGCGTTCTTCGTTAAGAGCAGGAATAGGCACCCTTACCATGTCGCTGTCACTGCTGGGGTTCAGGCCTAAGCCAGACTCACGGATGGCTTTATCGATTACAGGGATCATGCTCTTTTCCCAGGGAGTCACCGTCAACATTCGAGCATCGGCAGCTGAAACGGTTCCCACTTGTGGCAAAGGGGTAGGAGAGCCATAGTAATCCACCAGTACGTCCTGTAGCATTTCAGGGGATGCCTTACCGGTACGGATCTTCAGCATCTGATTAGATAAAAAATCCATGGCCGAACTCATCTGAATTTCGGCCTCAGATAAGACCATTTGGGTACTCTCGTCCATAAGATCAATGATTTAGTGGTTGAGTTTGGTTCGAATAAAAATAGGCGTGAGAATGACAGTATAACAAATATCGAAAAATTACCGAAACCTCTCACTCCTTCAATTCGCTCACCCGTTCAATTTCTATGGTCTTGAAACGCTGGTAAACATTCAAAATAATGGCCAAAGCTACCGCCACCTCTGCTGCCGCCAGCACCATGACAAAGATGGCAGCCATTTGGCCGTCAAGATCAACCATATCATGCTGGGCAAAGGCCACAAAATTCAGGTTACTGGCATTCAACATCAGCTCTATCCCCATCAATGCCATGATGGCATTGCGTCGAGTGAGTACCAAAAAGATACCCAAGCAAAACAGGAAAATACTGATCAATATGTACCAAGAGAGTGGCATGAATTGAACCTTCTTTAGAGACTGTTTGGGTGTTGAGTTTGCGGCCTAAATTTGTCTTGCCACAAGTGAGTACTTGGGATTAAGGGCTCCAAGTAGGAGTCTGAGTGCACCAATTTTTCTCGAAATAGGCATCTATTCCTCAAAAAACCGACTTGTCAGAGCTCAAAAATCCAGCGTTTGGGCTCGAAATACCAAAACTCAAATAGCCTCTTAGGGCAAAGCTAACCAATAAGGACTACATTTCGGGAGGCCTACCTTACAATTACCTCAAGCCCGCATTGATGTCGTCCAAAGCCGGCTGCCCTGGACAAAGCTCTGCTTCCGTCAGTTCGTTTAGGGGAGTGGCCACCGTCTCAATCACGTCGTGGAGATCTTGACTATTCGGATCAATGTACAGCAATCCAGTGAGAACCTCCCCAGTAGACTTGGCCTCTTGTAAGCGATCAAAAGCCTTGCGTCGGTCCGTAGGGTCCCACTCGGGGTTGAGTTTACGCAGCAAAAGGTTTGATCCATCATGCAGAGTCACCTGCTTACTGCTTCCCTCATCATAATTGATTTCGATTTCTTCTTCTTCTGGCACAAAATCAAGGCTACCCGTGACCGCCATGTGCTCACGCACAAATTCATAGGACTTGGTGGATCCTTGGTTGTTGTTAAAGGTAACACAAGGGGAAATCACATCCAGTAGAGCAAACCCAGGATGTGACATGGCTGCTTTTAGCAAAGGCACCAGCTGGGTTTTGTCACCAGAGAAACTCCTCCCCACGAAGGTAGCCCCTAATTCCAAGGCCATTCCCACTAGATCAATGGTCGGAAGAAACGTTTTATGTCCAGACTTACTAATGGATCCCACATCTGCGGTTGCAGATTCTTGCCCCTTGGTCAAGCCATAGCAACCGTTGTTCATCACCACATAGGTCATGTTGAGGTTGCGGCGAATTACGTGGCCAAACTGCCCCAGACCAATGGATGCAGAATCGCCATCCCCCGAGACTCCGAGATAGAGCAAATCACGCTGGGCCATGTTGGCTCCCGTAGTCACCGAAGGCATACGTCCATGGACAGAGTTGAACCCGTGGGACTGGCTCAGGAAATAGGTAGGGGTCTTCGAGGAGCACCCAATACCCGATACTTTGGCAATGCGATGTGGCTCTATCGCCATTTCGTAGCAGGCCTGCACGATGGCTCCACTAATGGAATCATGGCCACAGCCCGCGCAGAGGGTAGAAATAGCCCCTTCATAATCCGCTTTGGCAAAGCCCTTGGCATTTTTAGCCAGACTAGGATGACGAAAGGTAGGTCTTATATAGCTCATTTAGGAGATGTTGAGATAGTGGGATTTTGAGAGAGTGAGAAGAGATCTTGGGTCCATTGCTATGCCTTTACAGGATCTAGGCCCTCAAGAATGCGCTCGGCTGTAATGGGCATGCCATCATAGTTAAGCAGCGGGATCAGCTTTGCGGGGTTGACTTCAAGTTCATTGATCAAGAGGCTTCGCATTTGGGCATCTCGATTCTGCTCGATTACAAACACTTGCTCGTGTTCTGCCAGGAATTTTTCAACTCGCTCATCAAAAGGAAAGGCTTTGATCCTCAAAGCATCCATGGGGCTTCCCTTCTTAGCTAAATGATCTAGAGCTTCTTCTGCTGAATAGGAGGATGTGCCAAAATAAATGACCCCTAGGGACTTCGCCGGTCCATCCTGCCGAACTTCGGAAGCAGGTACCAAGTTTTTGGCGGTATTCCATTTTTTCATCAATCGATCCACACAACGGACGTAGGCATCTCCCTTTTCTGTGTAGCGGGCATATTCATCCCGGGAAGTTCCTCGCGTAAAGAAGGACCCCTTACTCGGGTGAGTCCCGGGGATGGTTCGGTAGCAAATTCCGTCATCATCCATGTCTAAATACCGCCCGAATGGGTGCTCCATGCCTTCCAGGTCCTCATAACTCAAAACCTTACCGCGGTCATATTTCCGGTCTGGGTTCCACTTAAGGGGTGCAGTCATGTGAAAGTTCATCCCCAAGTCGAGGTCTGACATCATTATCACCGGGGTCTGTAAGCGTTCCGCCAAGTCAAATGCCTCCACCATCATGTCAAAGCATTCGGTAGGGGTGCTGGGGAAAAGCAATACGTGCCGCGTATCTCCGTGTGAGGCATAGGCAGAAGAAATGATATCAGCCTGCTGGGTCCTGGTGGGCATTCCCGTCGAAGGACCACCCCGTTGGACGTTAACTAAGACAACGGGGATTTCTGCAAAATAGGCCAGCCCTAAGAACTCACTCATCAATGATACCCCTGGTCCGCTGGTGGCGGTGAAAGAGCGGGCTCCGTTCCAGGTGGCTCCGATCACCATTCCCATGGCTGCTAGCTCATCTTCAGCCTGGATCACCGCAAATTTCTTTTTCCCGCTATCGGGATCAATGCGCAACTTATTGGCGTACTTCTCGAAGTTTTGTACCACCGAGGTAGAAGGTGTAATCGGATACCAGGCAGCCACCGTAGCTCCCGCATACACGGCCCCTAAACCCGTGGCGGCATTGCCTTCCATCAAAATATGGTCTCCCACCTTGTCTCGGCGGGCTACCCTAATCGGCAAAGGACAATCGTAATGGGTTTTTGCGTATTCATAACCCAGGTCTAGCGCCTGATGGTTAGGGCCAATGAGTTTGGGTTTTCGAGCAAACTGCTCTTCGATGATCTGCTTGACCACCCCTAATTCCATGTCTAAAAATGCAGCTAATGCTCCAAGATAGATCACATTCTTCAGCAATTGCTGGGTACGGGGATGCCTGAAATGGGTCATGGCCATTTCCATCATCGGTACTCCGAGGTAGTGAATGTCCGAACGGAGGTATTCCGCATGCAGCTTTTTGGTGCTGTCGTAAAGCAGGTACCCACCCTCTCTAATCGACGCGATGTCGTCTTTCAAACTTTGAGGATTCACCGCAACCAGTAGGTCTATGCCATCTCTCCTTCCCAAATAGCCATGCTCATTGATTCGGACCTCATACCAGGTCGGAAGGCCTTGGATGTTGGAAGGAAAAATATTTTTGGGAGAAACTGGCAGCCCCATGCGAAAGATGGCCTTGGAAAAAATGTTGTTGGCACTGGCCGAACCAGTCCCATTGACATTGGCAAAGCGAACCACCAAGTCATTGGTTATAATAGGCTGATTCATATGACCTTACAGGCTTTGGTTACGTTGTAGAGATATTTTTTCATGTCCCAGGCAGAGGTAGGACAGCGTTCGGCACATAAGCCGCAGTGCAAGCAAACGTCTTCGTCCTTGATCATGACTCGCTTAGTAGGCAGTTCATCAGACACGTAGAGGTCCTGGGTTAAGTTGATCGCAGGAGCGCTTAGTCGGGTTCTGAGGTCCTCTTCTTCCCCATTTTCGGTAAAGGTGATGCAGGAAGTAGGGCACACATCTACGCAGGCGTCGCATTCAATGCATTGCGAGGTGGTAAAAACCGTTTGCACATCGCAATTGAGACATCGCTGGGCTTCTTTGAAGCCTTCTCCTTTACCAAACCCCAACTCGACCTCCATCTTCCTATCGGTCAAAGTCAGCGGCACCTCAGCGTGAGGCACTGCATAACGTGGATCGGCCACTACTTGGCTGTCGTAAATCCACTCATGAATACCCATTTTCTGGCTTACCAGATTTGTCATCGGAGCTGGCCGCTTCATTACGCTTTCACCTTGACAATAAAGGTCTATCGAAATGGCCGCTTGATGTCCATGTGCTACCGCGGTGATGACATTCTCTGGGCCAAAAGCAGCATCTCCGCCAAAGAATACTTTGGGCAAAGTAGATTGGAAGCTCACCTTGTCCACAACCGGAAGATCCCACTTGCCAAACTCGATACCTAAATCACGTTCTATCCAAGGGAAGGCATTGTCCTGACCGATGGCAATGATCACATCGTCGGCAGGGATGAATACATCTGGTTCACCGGTAGGGATAAGCTTACGTCGGCCCTGCTCATTGTATTCGGCCCGAACCTTTCCAAATAAAATCCCTTTCAACTTGCCATCTTCCACCACAAATTCCTTGGGGGGCATGTTGTTGAGAATTTCAATCCCTTCTCGTTGGGCATCCTCGATTTCCCACTCGGAAGCCTTCATGTCTTTGAAGGGGCTGCGAACCACCACGTGTACCGATTCGCCACCTAGGCGAAGGGAGGTCCGGCAGCAATCCATCGCCGTATTTCCTCCTCCCAGAATAATCACCCGCTTGCCGATTTTGTCAGTATGATCGAAGGCTACATTGGCCAAAAACTCAATGCCAATGTGAATATTCGCATCTGCCTCTTCTCGTCCAGGAATCTTAAGGTCCCGTCCTCTGGGTGCCCCTGTGCCGACAAATATGGCATCGTAATCCTTCGCCAACACTTCTTTCATGCTATCCACATAGTGGTTGAAATGGGCGTGAATGCCCATGTCCAGGATATAGTTGACCTCTTCATCCAGCACTTCTTCGGGTAAGCGAAAGGCGGGAATCTGGGTGCGCATCATGCCTCCGCCTTTGTTCCACTCATCATAGAGGTGAATTTCATATCCCAGTGGGGCAAGGTCTCGCGCTACCGTTAGGGAGGCAGGTCCCCCACCTATGAGGGCAATTTTTTTGCCATTTTTCTGCTCTGGTATTTCAGGTAAAAAGGCCGTGATTTCCCCCTTGTTGTCGGCAGCAACCCGTTTCAAGCGGCAGATGGCTACCGGTTTCTCATCGACTCGCCCACGACGGCAAGCCGGCTCACATGGGCGGTCACAGGTTCGGCCCAAGATCCCAGGAAAGACATTTGATTCCCAGTTTACCAGATAGGCCTCCGTGTAACGCTCTGCCGCGATGAGTCGGATGTACTCGGGCACGGGAGTGTGAGCGGGGCAGGCATACTGGCAATCGACCACCTTATGAAAATATTCGGGGTCGTTGATGTTGGTTGGTTCCAGCATGGTACTTATTTGCGAGTAAGTAAGAAGTAGGAGTAAAGAGATAGTGTTGCCCCCCAGTTATAGCCAGGAAGCTATCATAGAAGATATGCATCATTTATGATATTTTCGAATTTTCAGACCAATAACTTCCCTAAAACGGCTTTTGTCAAAAGCCACTTCTAGCTCTTGTCAGGGCTAAACGGTCTTGCGCGGGGATGCACGCAAGGTTCCATTAAACGGGTGAATGCTGTGAGGGGAAGTCTTTTAGAGGCGGTTAAAAGTCAAGTAGGCCTCTCTGCTCATTTTCCAGCGTTTTACTTCTTGCTCGAAATTCAAGCTACCAGGAATACAACGATGTTGTTTGATAAATTCAAATCCCACCTTGGCTAGAGTGGCATTGGGAGCAGGATTAAAGGCATAGGGCTCGCAGAAGAGATGTTGCAATTGTAAGCGCTCAAAATAAAAGGGAAGGGATTTTTTTACCAGTTCCGTCCCAAGTCCCCGCTTACGCTGGCCAGCCTGCCACAGATGCAAGTGCATAAAAGCTTGTTCCCCAAACTTAATCTGATTGACATTGGAGTGCCCGACGGCTTGGCCATCTACCAACCACAACAACGCATAAGCAGATTTGTCGACGTAATTTGCTTGTATTTGAGCCCTCAAAAATGATTCGAACTGAGTTCTTGGCGGCAATTTAGCGATGTCTGCTCCCATGCCTCTGAGGTATTCCTCACTGGCCTGATACCAATACTCCATGAGCCGATCTAGGTCGGCTAGGGCCATTTCCCTCACGGTCACCACGGGTCCAGAGCTAGCAGACATCTTATCCATTCATGATGACTTCCGCATAATTTTCCCAGCTCATGCGCTCTGCTGCTTTCCCTACATTTTCCCGCTCAATGGGCTCTTTCAAAAACTTCATCATTTGCTCGGCCATGGAATCAATGTCTTCTGGTTCAGCCAGATAACCATTGAAACCTGGCTTAATGGTCTCAGGAAAGTGCCCCACGTTGGTAGCCAGTACTGGCATGCGGAAGTTGTAGGCCAGGGATTCTACTCCTGACGGAGTCGCCGTGAGGTAGTAGGTCAGGATGGCATCGCTGACTTGGAAGTAGCGATGAACCTCTTCATTGGGAACGAATTCATTTACCAGGGTCACATCATCTTGCAACCCCAATTCTTCTACCAAGGCAAGGGGATTATAATTTTGCTCGTCATCACTTTTTCGGAGAAAAATCTTCTTAGCCGTACCAAAAATGGCATTTTTGATGCGGGTAGATAGCTTCTTTTGGTCCAAGGTATTCCAGAAAGACTCCCCTACAATCAAGAGCGATACATCATCTCGCTGCGCCCTCAACTTTGCAAAGGCGGGAATAACATTGTGCAATCCTTTGTACTTTCGGATAAAGCCAAAGAACATAAAAACATGCTCTTTCAGACCTAGTTCAGCCTTTTGAGCTTCCTTATCAAAGTTGGGATCTGGCTCAAACAGGTTGTAAACCGGGTGGTAGAGCTTGAGGATGGTTTTCTCTCCTGCTTTTGCCCGCTCACCCTGTTCAGTCAGCTGAAATTGCTCATGCGGAAAAGTCGCCTTGAGTTCGTTGGCCGTGGTAAAAGCATGCACGATGAAGGTATCGGCGGCCCCTAAGCCATGGCGGGTAAAATATCGGTCCAGGGCACTGGCCTCCTTTTGGA
>CAZFPQ010000140.1:0-17732 GCA_964521065.1 uncultured Bacteroidia bacterium
GGCTCCGTGTTTACACCAAGTGGCAATCAACAACAGCCTGACCTCGATCTCGTGGCGGGGAACTTTGACCTAGACCCAGAAGAAGAGTTGGCCATTATATACAACGCGGCAGACAACAAGGTCAAGGTGGACTTTTACGACATCACCATCAACCAATTGGTGGGATCCTATATTTCTGTTGATCCTGTTTTGATTACGAGCCTGAACGTTCGTACCACCGCCTACAACAGCGAGATCTACAAAGGATTGGCTGGTGCCGCGGTAGATATGAACAGTGATGGCGTGGATGAGCTAGCCATCGTTAGTGCAGGTACGGTGGGCAGCTCCATTGACTTTCGGATCTTTGAGCGCAAGGAGAATGGATTGATCTCTCTGCGTGGCAATCCCTCCACTTTGTTTGCCCTACAATACGACCCCTGTACCCAAACCAACAACTACAACTACTCCAACCTGTCCCTCGACATTGCCTCTGGGGAGATGACGGCGGAACTACCAGGAGAAGAGTTGGTGGTGGTGGCCCATTTTGGCCTAGATCCGGGAGTAGGCAGCCCTGGAAATAATGGAGGGCTGTACGTGTTCCCTTTGGGCAGTGTCATCTACCCCAATACCGGGATACAGGCATATTACACCACTTGGTGTCAAGGAGGAGCCCCCTATTACTACACCAACGATGAGTTCATTCCCAGAGACGAAGAGATTGCCATAGACGTAGCTACTGGAGACCTAGATGGGGACTTAGATGCGGAAGTGGTGGTAGGCACCAGCAGCAAGGTGTTCTATTTCGATGCCTCTACCCAAGTAGGCGGAGCCTATCGCTACATGCGTTTCAATGCCCTTGGCTCTTTCAACCTGACTTCTGCCTACACCAACAACCAGATTGGAGGCGAGGCCAAGTTTGCGGACGATTTTCTAGACGTCGGCAACATAGATCCGTTGACAGGAAATTTTGGCTCAAACTTTCGGGCTGAGATTTTGGTGGGAAAAAACTTTCCTTTGGTCAGTGATCCCATCAACCAAGACCTATCACAGAGATTTGAGCTCACGGTCTATGGATTTAACGAATCCGGCGCTCAAGGAGCGGTAGACTTCAGTACTCCTGTGGTTAGGGCCCAAAACACCAACATACGCCCCGTGAGCAATGGATTCAAACCACGGCATTTCTCGGTCATAATGGCAGACGTAGACGGAGGCTCCGTTCGCCTGGGTAACCCCCGTCGTACCGAAGTCTCTGAGGTGCTCAATCCCTCGATCGTTCTGAATGCTCCTCCCACCCATTTTGATGTGTTAGGCAGCAATGTGTATGACGTCAGCAACCTCTACGCGGCTGGAGAAGCAGCGCCTCCTCCATCGGTGAATCACTTTCTCGCCAATTACGAGCAGATCAATAACCAGGCCTTGTCCTTCTCAACCCAATTCACTGCGGACTGGGCGGTATCTGCTGAGGTAAAAGCTGGGCTAGACCTTTCAGGATTTAGTTTGGGCGCCAGAATGTCTCAAACCTATGGAGAGCGTTTTTCCAAATTACAGGAATCTACTTCGGAACAAACCATCGTTCAATCACGCTCAGCCTTGAATGACGATGAACTCCTGGCCTACTTGGTGGACTACACGGTGTTTGAGTACCCGGTATTTAGGCAGGGAGAAAGCGAAGAGTTTAGCCATGTCGTGGTCGTGCTGCCTTCCGATATCAAGGAAACCTTCATCGGCGCGAGAAATCCCATACACAACTATCGTCCCTCCCACCAGCATGGAAACCTGTTTTCCTATCCCTCGGACGCGAGCGAATTGGATGTCTTTCCCCAAGCCAATCAGATCTATACGGATGCCCTCAAGTCTCAGAGCCTAAACAAGACCTCTGGTTTCAATACCCGGTTTTCTATCACCCAGCTAGAGGCATCCACCCAGTCTTTAGAAACCGAAATCACCACCCAAACCATGGTCGGGGTCAATGCTGGCGGAGCTTTTAAAGGAGTCGGTTTGTCGGTAGATGTAGAGGGAAATTATGCTACTTCTAACTTGCAAAACAGCACCCTTAGCTATCGGGAGCAGGTAACCTTGGCCTGTTATCTTGGGCAGGGGGAACAACAAAGTATTCCAGGAGATTATCCCTACACCATCACTCCCTTGGTATATTGGGATGCAGGGGGAGCACTGGTCCTGGATTACCTGGTAGACATCGACAAGTTTGAGTTTTGGCAGGATAATTACGACAGCTATGATCCCGCTTTTCTGCTGCTGAACCCACACAAGATTGAAAAAGGCATTGAGTCCCCTCAAACCTACAATCGTTCAGATCGCTATCGCACCCGAGACATTTACTTTGATCAACGCCCGAAACCTGGGGAAAACGTCGAAATCTTTGCCCGAATTTTTAACTATGGCTTTGAAGCCATCCCGGCAGATACCCTAGACGTAGCCTTTTATTACCTCGATCCCTTAGCCGGTGATAGCTTAGTCTTGATTGCTTCTGAACGCGTTTTCTTTGGCTTCGAAGGACGAGACAATGGGTTGGGTAAAAATACCGTGAGCACTACTTGGGCGGTTCCTGGCAGCGTCAGCACCGAGACCAAAGTCGTGGCCATCATTGATCCAGAGGACAAGCTAACGGAAGAAATCCATGATTACCCATTGGGAAATGGCATCTCAAACAACGTAGGTTGGACCTGCGCCTTTGTTGCCAATTGCCAAGCTCCCTCAAGCCCTGAAGTCTTGTTTCCCGCCGGAGCGGCTACCTCTGTCACCGAAAAAGTTTCTTCTAAGGTGAACGTGTATCCCAATCCATTCTCCGACCAAGTGACCTTAGACTTCGAGCTTTCCCAAGGCAGCTCCGTTCAACTGCGGGTGCTCACCCTACAAGGCCAGGTGCTTCATGAGGAGTCGAAGCCATTAAGCGCTGGCGTCCACTCCCTGGAGGTACAATCTTCTGATTGGCCTGCAGGCATATACCTCTATCAGCTCATCAGTGAGGAGGCTCAAGCTACTGGAAAAATCCTTCTCAGGCGATAATTGACAGTTTGGTTTGCTTAGGATTACATAGGGGCCGCCGGAAGGCGGTCCCTTTTGGCTGGTGTGCCCGTCATGGGCAGCCATAAGAGGCCTGGGGAAGTGGAGCCGAAGATTTCTAAACATTGTGTTTTTTGAATGCGTTGTAGGGTAGATGTCCCAATTTCCTCAGATCAACGTGCTATGGCTTAAGCGTGACCTCCGATTGCGGGACCATGCTCCCTTAGAGGCAGCCATTGAGTCAGGCCTACCGCTGTGTCTGCTGTATTGGTATGAGCCTTCTTTGGTAGAGGGAGAAAAGAGCAAATATTCCCAGCGACATTGGCGCTTTGTCTGGGAGTCATTGGAGGACCTTCAAAAGCAATTAAGGCCTTATGGGGCAGAAATTGTGGTTTGTTACGCTGAGGTCGAATCGGGATTGGAACAGTTGAGCCAGCGATATCGGATTCGGCATATTTTTTCTCATCAAGAAGTAGGCATCCAGCAGACCTTTGACCGAGACAAGCGCATCGCAAGGTGGTGCAAAGAAAAGGGGGTAAGTTGGATAGAGAGCCCCTATAGCGCAGTGATTCGAGGTCTTTCTCATCGGAAAAATTGGCGGGAACATCTCTTCGAGACCCTAGAAACAACCTTTGCCAGAACCGGCACTAGATCGCCTAATTTCGCTCAAGGTTGACGAAAACCTACTTGGAAAACTTCGGGGGAAGGCAATCCCGGTGGAATGGAAAAAACGAGATGAGCGTTTCCAACCAGGGGGTGAACACTATGCCTGGCGCTATCTAAATAGCTTTCTTAAGCAACGCTACCCCAATTACCAGCGTCACATTTCTAAACCCCAACTAAGTCGCAGCTCCTGTGGTCGAATTTCTCCCTATCTGGCTTGGGGAAACCTGTCCATGCGTCAAGTCTTTCAGTTGTCTGAAATCAAGAAACAGCAAGGTGCTCCTTACCGGGATGCCCTGAGTAACTTCCAGTCGAGATTGCTGTGGCGAGATCACTTTATCCAGAAGTTTGAAGCTGAGCACCATCTAGAGTACCGCAACCAAAACCCTTATTTTGATCAAATACGGACTGATTGGAATGAAGTGCATTTTCAAGCTTGGAAGGAGGGGGAAACAGGGGTTCCTATGGTGGATGCCGCCATGCGCTGTGTCAATGAAACGGGCTACCTCAATTTTCGCAGCCGTGCCATGCTGGTGTCCTTTTTGACCCACCATCTGTGGTTAGATTGGAGACCTGCTGCCTTACATCTGGGCCGAATGTTTTTGGATTATGAGCCGGGTATCCATTATCCCCAGTTTCAAATGCAAGCTGGAACGACAGGCATTCATACCCTGCGGATTTATAATCCAGTTAAACAAGCCAAGGACCATGATCCCAAGGGGGAGTTCATTCGTCAGTGGGTGCCTGAGCTCAGACACTTACCTGATCACTTGATCCATGAACCCTGGTTGGTCAATTCGATGGAAGAGAAGTTATACCATTTTATTCCTGGAAAGGATTACCCACTTCCCATCATTGACTTGGCTCAGCGAGCGCGTCGCGCTACCGATGTGCTGTGGTATATGCGCAAGCACCCTGCGGTGATTCAGGCGGGCACTCAGATCATGGCTCGCCACGTGAATCCTGATCGGGAGAATTGGGCTAGGTTGGAGTGAATACCCACTAATCCAAAAAATCAGTATGAATTTTTAGATCTAAATCCGAAAATTCACCCCAAATTTTTGGATTTGGGGTCGGGCGGCTTAATCAAGAAGTCAGGAAGGTGTCACTCACCGCCACACCAAATATGGATGGATTACGATCGCATGGGAGGGTATATCCTAGCGTTTGCCAAAAAGCTTCCAGCGCTTTTTGGGGGGAGGGGGAGGCGGGGCTGGCTCGGCTTTTTTGGCCACGATTTTTTCCACAAAATACATATCCACTTCTCCGATGTTCTTGACGTGATCGCTGCGGCGGTCCCCAAAAATGACCATGCCCTTGACCAAGTCATGGGTGGAAGAAGACACGTTTACTTTCCCTGCGACCCCAGCGGATTCCATGCGGCTGGCCAGGTTCACGGCTCGTCCCCAGATGTCATAGGCATACTTTCGTTCTCCTACGACTCCAGCGATGACTTCGCCGCTGTGTATGCCCACCCGTAATTGCCATGGTTTGCGGCCTCTCCGGCGTTGCTCTAGGTTCCACTTTTTCATCCATTGCTGCATGGCTAAGCCTGCCGCAATGGCATTGAGGGCATGGTGGGGATCTTCTTCCACCAGACCCGCGGCCGCCATATAAGCGTCACCGATGGTTTTGATTTTCTCTAGGTGAAAGTGGGCGGTAATCTTGTCAAAAGCGCCAAAAGCTCGCTTTAATTCCTCTACCAGTTCTTCCTCATTCATGGTTTCTGCGATGCTGGAAAACCCCACGAAGTCGGTGAACAAGATGGAAACATTGGGATGCTTGACCGGAGCTACTGCGTTATTTTGTTTGAGTTCCTCGGCAATTTTGGCTGGCAGAATATTGAGAAGGAGTTCTTCTGAACGTTCTTTCTCAGCGCTGAGTAGGCGGTTGGCTTTTTTGCGGGCATTGCTACGTGCTATTAGGGCTAGCATGATGACCAAGGCCAAGGCACCGCCTCCTGCAATGGCAATGTAGATTTGTTGTTGCTGGGCTGCCTGGCGTTTGACGGCCTCTTGCTGAGCAATGAGCTCGGCTTCTTTGGTCTTTAGCATGGCCTCTTTGGCCTCAATTTCTGCTTCCTGTTTGGCGGCCCGGAGTTCGAGTAGTTCCTTTTTTTCTACCAAAACCTCCCTGTCCTCTTCCACCAAAACAAGGCTATCCTGGGTAGCTTCAAGCTCTTCCTCCTTCATGAAGAGGTCATCCATCAAGCCTTGTACTTCCTCAGCTTTGTTGAGTTTTTCGGCTTTTTCTGAGATCAGGCGCTCGATGGTGTCGTACTTGCGCTGCATCTCGATGGCATAATCGGTCATGCCTGCTTCCTGGGCTTGGTCTACGGCATAGCGAAAAGCCCGTCGGGCATCCTCTAGGTTCTCAAGACGTCGGTAGGCTTCTCCTAGGGTATTGTAGGCTCGTGCGGCCAGGGCTGGATCTCGGGCCATTTTGCGGGCATAAACCGCAGCACGGCTGAGGTTGTAGGCAAATTTGTCCGTGTTGCCGATCTGTTCATAGCAAACTCCAAGGTCATGGTGGTTACGAGACAGGGTAACCGCGAGATCTCGGGTAGGGCGATCCCGGTACAGGCTGGTCCGAAAAGTAATGGCACGCTCCAAGTAGGGAATGGCCGTACGATAATCACGGCGGCCGCGATAGATATCTCCAATGTTGCCAAAGGCCTTGGCACTCAGCGCCATATCCCGCAAAGGCTGGGCCGTTTGGATGGCAGCTTGGGCATAATTGATCTGCTGGCTGCCTGAAGCGATTGTTGACGCTTCCATCTGCAGCTCAGCCTTTTGCCGAGGATTGGAAGCATTTTTGATAGCCTGATTGAGCTCTTCTAGGCTGCGTTGACCCAAGAGAGTTCCAGGAACAAGGACTAGCAGGTAGCCTATTAGTAGCCACCGGCAGGATAGGTTCATATGGGAGTTGATTTAGCGATTCGCTCCCTCAATTTGCAAAAGATTCGCCGGATTGAAAAGTTTGGGCCTCGGTGGGAGCTTGGGAAAAGTGCTGTTCGATGTAGCCAGCTAAGACCTCTACCCAAGGATCTTGATCATTTAGGCAAGGAATCATGGTGAAATCTCCTCCACCTGCCTCATGAAATTCCTCTTGGCCCTCCATACCGATTTCTTCAATGGTTTCTAGGCAATCGGCTACGAAAGCGGGACAAGCTACTTTAAGGTTTTTGACTCCTTGCTTGCCCAACTCTTCTAGGGTGTCATCCGTGGCTGGCTTCAGCCACGGATCGGGACCCAAACGAGATTGGAAAGACACCGTGTACTTTTCTTTGGGGATTCCCAGCTTTTTAGCCACGAGGTGAGAGGTCTCCATGACTTGATGGCGATAGCAAACGGCGTGAGCAGCGGAAGCTACTTCGCAGCAATTTTCCACCTTTAAACAGTGACACTTGGTCGGATCGCCTTTGCGAATATGGCGTTCAGGAACGCCGTGGTAACTAAAAAGGAAGTGATCAAAATCATCCTCTAAGTGCGGTTGCATGGTCGCAACCAAGGCATCAAGGTAACTTTCCTCATCAAAGAATGGGGGCTGTACCGTCAACTTTAGACCGGGAAAATGCTTTTGGACCACTTCTTCTGCCTTGACCACCACAGTCTCATATGAAGACATGGCATAATGCGGATACAAGGGAATCATGAACACCTCTTCTAGCTCAGTGTGCTCTTGGGTCAACTTTTCTAGGCCAGCGTGAATGGAAGGATTTCCATAGCGCATCCCAATTTCAACAGGGTAAGCGGTGACCGCTCGGAGCTTTTCGGCTAGGCGCTCTGTGATCACGATCAAAGGGGCCCCTTCGTCCCACCAAATTTTTTGATAAGCCTCAGCTGATTTTTTAGGTCTTACCCGCAGAATGATGCCCCTGACAATCAGATTTCTCGCCCATTTGGGCAGGTCGATTACTCGTTCATCCATCAAAAACTCATCTAGATATGGCTTGACATCTTTGGCGGTAGGGGAATCCGGAGAACCGAGGTTAACCAGTAGTACAGCTTTTTTATGGCTCATCTATTTTAAGAGATTGGTCCGTGGAGGGTTTTGGCAAAAGACAAACATAACAAATTAAGGAAGAGCTATGTTTTTACCCTTGGCATAAATCTTTACCATGAGGGGGTTCTTTTTAAAGCCCTGGATGTCCAAAATAGCCTCCTGCCCGTTGAATTTGAGCACATGTGTTTCCCCTAAGCAAGCACAAACCTTAGAAAGTAGATGATTCCAAGGAGTGAGCGATTTGATCCTCAGGCGCCTGATCCCAATGTCTCCTATCTCAGTACCTCGGTAGCACGCCAAAAGGGTAGGACTTTGAAAAGACTCTTGCGTTCATGGGGGCTTTGTGCCACCTTTAGCAGCTTCAATTTTGCCCTATGAAAAAACTTGGTTTACTCATTTTGATACTCTTGACTGCTTACGCCTCATTTGGTCAAGATTCCACCTACGCGGTACGGGTTATGCACTATAACTTGATGTCCTTCGGTGTGCCGGCGACAGGATGCACCTTTGACCCCAATCGCTACAATACTTTGGAAACGGTACTCAACTATTATCGCCCACACCTATTTACGGTCAATGAAGTAGCTCCCAACGAACTATACCGACAAAATATCCTGCGTGAGAGCATCAAATACAGCAATACCATGGCGGTAGCTCCCCTGGTAGTAGAGCGACAATCTGCTCGGACCAACTTGCTCTTCTACGATGAGGCATGGTTTGGCTTTTTGGGTACCTTACCTTGTCCCGATGACGATTGTGTGCTTAGCAGCAATGGGGTCCGGGATATCCACGTGTATGAGCTATTTTTCAAACCCTCTATCTGGGATGGTGGGGATACTACTTTCATTACCCTCATAGTGGCTCACTTCAAGGCCAGCGATGGCAGTGCCAATGAAAATGCCAGAAACCTATCTGCCCAGGACATCATGAGCTGGGTGGGGAGCCGTGCGGCTGATCAAAACGTTTTGCTGCTGGGAGATTTGAACTTAGGTTTTTCAGGTGAAGCCGCCTGGCAAACCCTAATCGCAAATAGCAACCCCAGTCTGAGTTTTCGCGACCCCATCAATAAACTTACGGGCTGGGGGGGAGCTAGCAACGCCAGTCTGCACACCCAATCTACGCGGGGAAGCGGCTCAGGGTGCTTTGTTGGCGGGGGCTTAGACGATCGATTTGATTTTATTTTGGCCTCCAATGAAGTCATGGACGGTACCCAAGGGGCAACTTACCAAAGTGGTTCCTACGATGCTTTGGGCAACGATGGGACAGACTTTGACCAAGGAATAGTGTGCAGCGGCAATACCTCTGTACCCGGAGCCGTTTGCCAAGCCTTGTTCAATACTTCCGACCACTTGCCGGTGGTCTTGACTTTGGAAATGGGAGGAGGAGCTACCAGCGGATTACCTGATTGGTCATCGGCTATTCGGGTGGGGCCGCAACCGGTTCAGGATCAGCTTTATGTGGCGGTGGAGGAGACTACCTCAGCTAGTGGGATCTGGCAACTCGTCTTGCGTGATACCTATGGGCGAATTCTAACCCATACTGAGGGGCTACCCAACTGGCAGTTGTCTCTTGGAAGTTGGCCTGCTGGAGTTTATCTATTAGAAATAATCGACCCCCGAGGGCGTAGTTTACAACATAAAGTACTCAAAGTCCGTCTTTGAACCCAAGTAGTAAGTTGGCAATTGTGCCGATCTTTTTTGAAATTAAATGAGAAGTCAGAGGCAGGACGCGAAATAAGAATTCTCAACTCCCGTCTACCTTGTAAATTGACAAGTCAATTGTCGCCTAGTAAAAATCAGAACAACCAGGAGGTCCCTGATCTTTTCTCGCTTCACGCCTCCATATTCTCGCTTCCCCATTCTAGCAAATCCCCAAAAATAAGCTTATCAACATGAACAGATCTAGAGTATTATCCACCGCCGCATTGGTGTTTCTGGGATTCTTGTTTCTCGTCTTAATCACCTCCGGTGCCTTCATCACCATCGACCCTGGTGAGCGGGGCGTTTTGTTCCGGAAATTTGGCGAGGGACTGGATAAGGAAACCGTCTACAAGCCTGGTTTCCACGTAATCGCTCCTTGGAATACCATGTATCGCTACAATGTACGTGAGGTACAGATGGAAGAAGAAATGGAAATCCTGTCCAGCAATGGCCTAAATATCAAGGTAGACATCACCGTGCGGGTGAATCCCTTACAAGAAAAAATTGGCTACTTGCACGAGGAATTTGGACAGGGCTATGAAGCAAGCCTAATCCGTCCAGAGGTGCGCTCCTCGGTACGTAAAGTACTAGGACGTTTTACCCCCGAAGAGTTGTACTCTACTCGACGAGACGAAGTACAAACCCAGATTCAGGATGATGTTGACAGCGTACTTAACGCCAACTACATCGACCTGCGCGCGACCTTGATTCGTGACATCGAACTTCCAGACAAAGTTAAGACTGCGATTGAAGAAAAGATCGAAGCAGAGCAGAAGGCCCTGAAGTATGAGTATCTTCTGGAACAAGAACGTAAGGAAGCCGAGCGGGTGATCATCGAAGCTCAAGCCAAGGCTGATGCCAACCGAATCTTGAGTGCTTCTTTGACCGATAAAATTCTCCAGGAAAAAGGAATTCAGGCTACGTTAGAACTCGCCCAGTCACCTGGTGCGAAAACCTTGGTGGTAGGATCTGGCGATAAGGGGCTGCCATTGATCTTTGGTGGCAACTGATCCATTCGCCGACTGATATAAAATGCTTTAATAGGGCATAGCTCTGGTCCAATCCAGGCTATGCCCTTTTTATATGTGGTCTATTTGCTCCGGCCAAGCTGCATTTTTCCCTATATTTGATTAGAGACTCTTTGGGAGTTGAGTTTACGACCTAAACTCGTCTTGCCAGGAGTACTTGGGATTTAGGGCCGCAAGTAGAAGTCTGGCCTCGCCGATTTTTCTCGAAATAACCTGCTATTTCTCCCAAAATCTGCTTGTCAGAACCAACCAAACCAGCGTTTGGGCTCGAACCCCAACAACCTCTTAGGAAAATTGATTTTTACGGAGCTCCTATTTGACCAACTACCACCACCGCAATGAATGATTTCTTACCCATCAAGGCAATTGACTACATTGAGTTCTACGTAGGCAATGCCAAGCAAGCTGCTCACTTCTACAAGACTGCTTTTGGTTTCCAGTCATATGCATACGCAGGCCCTGAGACTGGCCTCAAAGACCGGGCATCATACGTATTGGTGCAGGATAAGGTCCGCTTGGTTTTTACTACTCCTTTGAATCCTGTAAGTGAGATTGCCGCCCATATTCACCAACACGGAGATGGCGTCAAGGCGGTAGCCATGACTGTGCCCGATGCGGCTTCGGCCCACGCCGAGACCGTTAAGCGAGGCGCTCAATCCTATCTCAATCCTCAGAGCTTCGGCGATGACGAGGGAGAAGTGATGATTTCAGGCATTCACACTTATGGAGATACAGTGCATGTGTTCGTCGAGCGAGAAAATTACCATGGGCTCTTTTTACCTGGGTACCAGGCCTGGGAAAGTCACTACAATCCGCCTTCTACGGGACTGCGCTACGTAGATCACATGGTGGGCAATGTGGGCTGGTATGAAATGAACAAGTGGGTCGATTTTTACGCCAATGTAATGGGCTTTTCTCAGCTGATCTCCTTTGATGACAAAGACATCTCGACCGAATACACCGCCCTGATGTCAAAGGTGATGAGCAATGGCACAGGGAAGGTAAAGTTTCCCATCAACGAGCCGGCTCACGGAAAGAAAAAATCTCAGATCGAAGAATACCTCGACTTCTACGGAGGTCCTGGCATCCAGCACATTGCGATGGGGACGGGCAACGTGATAGAGACGGTTAAAGCCCTGCGTGACCGAGGAGTAGAGTTCTTAAAGGTGCCTACTACCTACTATGACAGCTTAAGTGAGCGGGTAGGAGAAATAGACGAAGAAATTCGGGACCTAAAAGAACTGGGCATCTTGGTGGACCGAGACGATGAGGGATACCTCTTACAAATTTTTACCAAGCCTGTGGAAGATCGTCCCACCCTATTCTTTGAAATCATTCAGCGCAAAGGGGCCCGCAGTTTTGGCAAAGGCAATTTCAAAGCTTTGTTTGAGGCCATAGAGCGAGAGCAAGCTTTGAGGGGGAATTTGTAATCTTAAATTGACTCAAAACCTAGGTTTGGTCAGCTTTGAGACAGTCCCAAAAAGCAGGTAACTGCTTTTTGCGGGCAGTTTATGGTAAGCAAACCCCAATGACGAAGCTATGAAAGGTAAAACCATCCTCTCTTGGATATTGCGCATCGCTGTGGCTGGGATTTTACTCCAGACCCTCTTTTTCAAATTCACGGCTGCTCCTGAAAGTGTGTACATATTCTCGACCTTAGGGATCGAACCTGTGGGTCGAATCGGTTCAGGCATGGCTGAACTCATTTTTTCCATTTTGCTATTGATTCCCCGTACCGTGTGGATGGGAGCCCTTGGAAGCATCGGCGTCGTTTCTGGTGCCATTGTGGCCCACCTCACCGGATTAGGAATTGAAGTACAAGGAGACGGGGGATTGTTGTTTGTCCTGGCCGTGGTAGTCTGGGTAGGGAGTGCGGTGATTCTATGGCTTCATCGGGAAGAGATGAAAACCTTCCTCAAGCAGCGAAACCTAATGGCTTGAGGGCATCGGAGTATGTTGAGGGTTGGGATATGGAGAGGAAGCCGGCTAAGTCTTCTCCCAAATCCATGTCGATAACTATTCGCGCTCTCCTTCAGTGGTCTGAGGCAGTGACTTATTCTGGATTTCTTCGCGGTTACGAAGGGTGTGAATGTTGTTGGTCTTATCAAAGTCAAAGACCTCACCAAAGTTTTGATTGCGACGCTTGTGCAAAAACTCCAAGCGGTCAGCGACCTCTTCTTTGGTCACCAACAAACGATCTTTTCCATGGATGGCTTCTTCGCGAGATTGAAAGTTGAAGTCATACCAAGGACTCATCACGATGGCTTCCTCCGGACAAACTTCTTCGCAGTAGCCACAATAGATACAGCGAAGCATGTCTATTTCAAAGGTCTCTGGGTAGCGCTCCTTGGGATCGTCTGTTTCGACCTCAGCAGCTTGCATGCTGATCGCCAAAGGCGGGCAGGCACGGGCACAAAGGCCACAAGCTACACAGCGCTCCTTATCGGTCTCTTTCACCAAAACTGGACGCCCCCGAAATTCTGGGCCTAAGTCGGGCTTTACCTCGGGATAATTCATCGTGTAGGTAGGCCGTAGCATCTGCTTAAAAGAATAGAAAAGCCCCTTGATGATTTCTGGTAAGTAAAGCTTCCCTCCGGTACTTAGTTCCCGCTCTTTTCGGCTGCCCTTGATGATTCCAATTTTTCCGGCCATATCGATGTGCTAATGTGAGGTCTAGATTCTCAGCCCTAAAATTATCAGGCTTCACATAGGCAAACAAACATTTTTGCTATTTGTTGGCCTTGAAATTCTCATGAAGTGCTCTCAAACCCTGCCTTCTTTGGGTGTAGATAAAGCAATAAGTAGGCCTCTCTAGCAAATGGGGGCTTTCGCTAGTGCTTGTTAGGGTGTTTTCTCATTGCCCTGATGATTGACAGGAGTAATGGAAAAATAAGTCCGATCGCCATAAGAACCCCCAAATCTGGTTGGAGCTGTACAAACTTTATGTAAGGGATCTGGGCCAGAATGGGGAAGAGGACAGCGATAGCTGCTATGATAGCTAGGTAAATTCCGATGTCCATCCAGGCTCTTCGTTTTTTCTTGCTTGAGTTTCCTTTGGCTAGCTTAGTTAGACCATGGATAAAACTGATAAAGACCCAGGCGTAACCTATCAAGATGCCCACTCTCAGATACCATTCGCTGGATGAGACTGCTTGACCTTGCGCTCCCATGATGATATTGAGGGTTCCTTCCATCAGGTTTTCGGTAAAAGAAAGTGAGTTGCTATTGGTCAAGAAGACCACACCCACTCCTTTTTCTGGAAAGAAAAAAATGCCTGAGTAAGAATTAGCCGTTGAGCCTAGGTGTTGGTAGATGGTTTCTCCTTGAAAGTTTCCTCGTTTCCAACCCATGGCATAGCCTATTTCTGTACCATCCCAAGGGCGGTGCATGTCCTTCAGGAGGACGGAGCTAAGTAGGGTATCCTGCTTGAAGATTCCAGAGCCCAGTTGCAAAGCCAGATATTGACGCAAATCTTCACTGGAGCAAGAAATAAATCCCGCAGGGATGTGAGTCGAAGCATAGTCTACTTGTGGGCTTTTTACCGGAAAAGGACCCCAATATTGGTAATGTGAAATCAGGTAAGGGCTTAGCTCATCCCTTGTGCCAATCCTAGAATTAGTCATGCCAAGAGGGATAAACACTTCCTGTTCCATGTATTGCCCAAAGGATAAACCACTCACCTGCTCGATGACCAGACCTAAGAGGGCATAATTGAGATTAGAATATTGATGCCTTAGTGGCTCAAGAGGCTCGTTGTGGATGTGGTGGCCATTCTGATTAACCTGATCTAGAGAAGGAAGGCGTTTGAAGCCATCTATTTTTCGAATGCCACTGGTATGGTTAAGCAGGTGTCTGATCGTTATTTTGTTTTGATCCACCTGAAAGCTAAGGCCAGGTATTAACTCTGAAAGCTTATGCTCAAGCCCCAGTTTGCCTTGATCCACAAGTCTGAGTATACCGAATGCGGTAAGTGACTTGCTTACAGAACCTACGAAATAGCCGGATTGAGGGGACGAGTTTCCTAGAGATCTTTGGTAGAGGATGGAGTCTTTGGTGAAGACTTGTACTTCCAAGTTGGGAATGTTGAGTTTCGCCGCCTCTTTTTCAAAGAATAAGTCTAAAGTTGGTGACCAAGTTTGAGCATAACTTGAAAAGCCTATCAGGGTAGCTAGGCAGAAATGAATTATTCTTGACATGGGGAAAAGACTGAAGAAAGACAGAGACACGAGGAGCACAATTCAATGAAATATCTTTTTAGGAAGAAGTTGAAATGACTAGGCGTTGATAATTGCTAATATTTTGGTGTAAAATGTTCTTGCCTATAATGTCGCTTCCTGATTCCTACAAGTAGAAAAAGTGCTTGTCAAGGGACAAGGAATAGGCTTAGAATGACAAGGTAACATTCCCTTAATTGCCATTGCAGATAGCGGTAGCGATATTTACCGCCCAAGGCTAATTGTTCATGCGAAAACTTTTACTGTTCTATCTCCTCTGTGGTCTTTGCTTATCTGGTTTTGCCCAAAACGGTCAGCTTACTGGGCGAGTCACCGATGCAGAAACAGGTGAAGCCCTGGCCGGCGCCACCGTTTTCATCATTGGCACCTACAATGGGGCGTATACCGATAAGAATGGGCAATTCTCTTTGCGCAACCTCAAGCCGGGAGATTATTCCATCAAATTCACCTATATCGGATACGCCGAGAAAATCTTCAATGGCATCAGCATCAAGCGCGGACAGGCCACCAAGCTGAACGTAAGCCTGAATAGCAGCGTCTCTACCCTTGGGGAGGTAGAAATTGTCGGGGAGCCAAACTTGATTGATTTGGAAAGTGGAACCTCTAGTTCCATCATCGGCGAAAAGGAGTTGGGGGAAATCAGCGTAAAAAACGTACAGGAAGCGGTGGCCTTGCAGGTAGGAGTCAGCGAAAACCCCGATGGTATTCAGATTCGCGGTGGCCGGGTGTATGAAACTGAGTATCGGGTGGACGGCATCAGTGCCCAGGACCCCCTAGCCGGTACCGGCTTTGGCCTGGATGTAGACGCAGGAGCCATCAATCAAATCGAAGTCATCACGGGAGGAAGTGATGCGGAATATGGCTCGGGTTCTTCTGGGGTGATCCTGACCCGGATCAAGGAAGGGGGCAAAAGATTCAACTTCAATATTGATTATAGGCGCGATAACCTAGGGTTCAACGTAAACCAAGGACCCAGTTGGAACACCGATGAGCTAAGTGCTTCTTTGGGAGGGCCCTTGATTGGCAATAAGCTGACCTTTTTCGTTAGTGCCTCTGCTTTTGCCTCGGACAATTTTTATCTAGCCAATACTGATAACTACCTTCCCGTAGCGGACCAACTACACTCCTCGCTGTTTAGCAACGACTCCCTTTGGGCACCGCGGCAGGACAACCGCTGGTCTAACACCATCAAACTTGCCTACCAGATCCGACCCGGAATCAAACTGACGGTAACCAATCAGCACTCTCTGAACATCAACCAAAGCACCCGTACCCTGCAGATCGTAGGAAACGATGCAGTGGTACAGCCGGGGCTTCAGTTTGGCTTTGCCTTAGACATGGATCAGGCCAATACCTATACCCACCACTCAAACTTGACGGCGCTTAACCTCAAGACCATTTTGGGTGAACAGTGGTCCATGGACGTAGCCATTGGCCGGTTATTTACCAACCTACGAGCTGATGCCAATGGCCGTCCCTTCCGATCGGGAACGGTAGATCAAATTTTTGATCCTCGCTCCATCGTTACTGACCCCGTAACGGTATTCAACCCCAACGATCCTGTGGTTTTTGTTTTTCCTGGCCCTGGCCTGGTTAACAATGGGGGGATTGCGACCTTGTGGCATGATCACTATGCCCAAGAATATACCTTTAAGACCAAGTTTAATTGGGCCTCCCAAGGGAAGGTACACTACCTGAGCATGGGAGTGGAGCACAAAGAGCAAGAATTGCAATGGATTGATGTGACCCGTCCTTGGGTTGGAGCTCCCATACAGATCAACGATACCCTTTCGACTCCATCAACTAGACTAGGACAGAGTAGCGATTTTTGGCAAGTAAAACCCGCGGTGGGAGGTTTCTTTTTCTCCGACGAAATCAACTACAAAGGCATCATTGCGACCTTGGGTGTTCGTCTGAATTATTGGGCTCCAGGCACCTTTGTGGATGAGGCCGTGGCTAATCCACAGGCTCCTGTTTTAGATGCTGTCCGGGAAAATTACTTGGCCCAGAGCTTCGGCTTTTTGGGCCGGCGTTGGAAAGCGCGCTTGTTGCCACGCTTGCGCGTGTCTTTTCCTGTAACGGAAAACAACGTACTCTACTTCAATTACAGCCATGCCATGCGCATGCCTCACCCGCGATTTGTATATGCGGGCTTAGATCCCGTGTACCAGGATCGCTCTTTCCTTGGGAATCTGGGCAATCCCAATATCAATCCAGAAGTCACGGTCAGCTATGAAATTGGACTTAAATCTCAATTGACCAAGGACTTGGCTCTCACGGCCACAGCCTTCTACAACGACAAATACGATTACATCGTGAGTCGGCGCATTGAAGTGAGGGACCAGACAGGGCGCTTTGTAGAAAAGACCTTTTTTATCAACCAGGATTACGCCCGTATCCGGGGCTTGGAGCTTGCACTTACCCGTCGCGTAGGCAATTGGTTTACCGGGACCCTCAGCGGTGCTTACCAGATAGCCACAGGAAAATCAAACACCGCCGCCGAATCTGCGATTCAAATACGCCAGCAAGGCTTTGTCAATACCACCAAAGAGCAATTCCTGGCTTGGGACCGACCCTTTGACGTCAAGATGTTGGCGATTTTTACCCCTGATTCATCCAATTACCTGGGACCTGTACCCCTAAAGGGTGTGCGCTTAGCCTTGACGGCTACCTACAAGAGTGGGTTGCGCTACACGCCAAATGAGTTGGTTCGCATCAACGACCAGACGGGACGCCCAGAGTTTGAGCCTGTCATTACTCAGCCTTTTGGAGCCATAGGTTCTCCTTGGTTTTGGGTAGATGCGCGTCTATCGCGAGACTTTTTTGTGGGACGCACGGGCCGCCTTTCTCTCAGCATCGAAGTCAAAAACTTGACCAACTACCTCTCGGCCGCCATCGTCAATCCGGTAACGGGCCGGGCGTGGGAAGAAGGGGATGACCTACCTCTGAGTTTCCGTGATCCCAAGTATCCCGATCCCCAAGACAATGGCCCACCGCCAGATAATCCCGCTCGCTTTTTGGCCCCTCGGCATATATTCTTTGGGGCTCAGGTGAAGTTTTAATTGAGATGCGAGATGCGAGATGCGAGATGCGAGATG
>CAZFPQ010000141.1:0-17517 GCA_964521065.1 uncultured Bacteroidia bacterium
AGGGGTTAAGGGGTTAAGGGGTTAAGGGGTTAAAGGTTAAGACTTTAGTTCCTTTTTCCTTTTAGGTTTTTGCATCACCATTGCCCCGTTTGGGCCCAGTATAATCTCTCACAGCATGATGATATCCTTATACATATGCAGCAACTCATCTGGGTATTTATTGGGGGTGGGCTAGGTAGCCTGGCTAGGTTTGGTCTCAGTGTATGGATCAAAAATCCACCCGGCAAGTTTCCTTGGGCAACCTTTGCCGCCAACCTGTTGGCTTGTCTGGTTCTGGGGCTCACCCTAGCCTACCTCGCCCAACGTAGCGAACTGACTTCCTACCTTCGCCCTTTGGTATTAGTGGGGTTCTGCGGAGGCTTTTCAACCTTTTCTACTTTTAGTTTGGAGACCTTCAAGCTCCTTGAAGGAGGGCAATGGGGACTGGCTTTGGCCTACGTCATGAGTTCCGTGTTTGCCTGTCTCTTTATTTTTTGGGGACTCACCCAACTATTGAAGAATTCATAGCGTAAACGTTTACACACGACAATTGTGCCCTAAATCTAAGTTGTCGCTTTCAGTTGCGATTTAGAGGGATGTATCGAAAAATGAATGCTTTGGCTGAAAAAAAAGTTGCGAACTGTAAAATATTGACAAATTTTCTGCGTTTTTTACATGTCTAATCAAGGGGCCATCCCCAATGCCCCAATAGGTTTTTCCCTTTATAACCTACCTATTTTACCCCAAACTCGATGTGCTCCGTCAATCCCCTGATGGAGCCATCTTTTTTTTGAGAGTATGGGAGTATGGGCAATTAGGAGATTGAGTTGCCATCGACCTGCCCCCAATCTCAATCACCTAGGATTCCAACCTCTTTTCCAGAAAAAAGGCTACCCAAAGTGGGTAGCCTCGTAGATTCTTCAAACTGATCCCTGATATGTGAATAAGGGCTAGGCGATATGCTTCATTAAGATGGATGAGATTAGGTCTGTGTAGATCCTCAGGATCTCATCACACAACAGCCTCCTCAGCATAGGCCGATAAAGGAGGACAGGTACATACCACATTTCTATCTCCGAAGGTATTGTTGACCCTCGCTACAGATGGCCAAAACTTATTGGTTTGCAAGCCAGACAAGGGAAAGGCCGCTTTCTGCCGATCATAGGCATGGGTCCATTCATTTGCCGTGACTTCCGCCAAGGTATGAGGGGCCATTTTGAGGACATTGTCTTGGGCGTCGGCAAGGCCTAGCTCTAATTCCCGGATTTCTTCTCGAATGGAAATCATGGCTTCACAGAAACGATCCAGCTCAGCCAAAGGCTCACTTTCGGTCGGCTCTATCATGATGGTCCCTGCAACAGGCCAACTCACGGTAGGGGCATGGAATCCGTAATCAATGAGCCGCTTGGTGATATCGTCTACTTCGAGGCCAAGTTTTTGTTTGAACTCACGAAGGTCTAGGATAAACTCATGGGCCACGCGCCCATTTTCGCCTTGAAACAGCACCGGGTAATGGGCTTCCAAGCGAGACTTCATATAGTTGGCATTGAGGATGGCATAAGCAGTCGCGTCTTTGACGCCTTTACTCCCCAACAACTTGATGTAGGCATAAGAAATCAGCAGGATACTGGCCGAGCCGTATGGGGTTGCTGCCACAGCTGAGATGGCTTGATCGCCACCAGTAGGTACGAGCACGTGCCCCGGTAAGAAGGGCTTCAAGTGCGCAGCTACTCCAATGGGCCCCATCCCAGGTCCACCCCCTCCGTGCGGAATGGCAAAGGTTTTATGCAAGTTGAGGTGGCATACGTCCGCTCCGATGAAGCCAGGGCTGGTCAGACCTACCTGGGCATTCATGTTGGCTCCGTCCATGTACACCTGCCCACCGCGCTCGTGAATAATTTCAATGGCTCTGATGACCTCTGCCTCAAATACCCCATGGGTAGAAGGATAGGTAATCATCATACAAGAGAGGGTATCGCGGTGAGCCTCGGCCTTGCTTTCCAAGTCTTCAAGGTCGATGTTGCCCATCTCGTCACACTTCACCACCACTACGCGCATACCCGCCATGACGGCTGAAGCAGGATTGGTTCCGTGTGCCGATTCAGGAATAAGCGCCACATCACGCTGGAGATCGCCATTGGCTAGGTGATAAGCCCTAATCACCATTAGACCTGTATATTCCCCTTGAGCCCCTGAGTTGGGCTGGAAAGACATGCCCGCAAACCCAGTAATTTCACACAAGTCCCGTCCCAATTCCTCAATCATTTCCGTGTATCCTTGGGCCTGATCTTGGGGAATAAAAGGATGCAGTTTAGACCACTCTGCCCAGCTAACTGGCATCAATTCCGTAGCTGCATTGAGCTTCATGGTGCAAGAGCCCAGCGGTATCATGGCCGTGTTAAGGGATAAATCCTTGTTTTCGAGACGCTTGATGTAGCGCATCATGGCCGTTTCGCTGTGGTGCTGGTTGAAAACAGGATGGCTCAAGTAGTCACTTTCCCGTTGGTGGAGTCCCCCGATAGAGGTATTTTCTTGCCCTAGCAAGCTGGTATCTATGCTGGGAACGTCTGCCTTGAGCCAGTTAGCAAACAACTGTAACAATGTCTCTACTTCTTCCAGGCTACTCAATTCATCCAGAGACAAACCAAACCCAAGTCCGCCATCGTAGCGAAGGTTGATTTCCCTCGCTAAAGCCAAAGAACGTAGGGCCGCCAAATCTTCCTCACTTTTGGCCTCAAAGCTCAGGGTGTCAAAGTAGGTATCATTAAGGCTGTGTAAACCTAGTTGTCCCAAGCCTTGATGAAGCAAGCGAGTCAAATCGTGGATTCGCTGGGCGATGGCTTGCAAGCCTTGGGGTCCGTGATATACCGCATACATAGAGGCCATGATCGCCAACAAAGCCTGAGCCGTGCAAATATTGGAGGTGGCTTTATCTCGGCGAATGTGTTGCTCGCGGGTTTGCAAAGCCATGCGTAAAGCCTGGGATCCATGGCGATCTACGGAAACACCGATGATGCGGCCGGGGATTAGTCGCAAAAAATCTTCGCGGGTGGCAAAGTAAGCGGCATGTGGCCCTCCGTAACCAATGGGTACACCCAAACGCTGGGCCGTCCCAAGCACCACATCTGCACCGAAACTTCCCGGCTCTCTCAGTAAAGTCAGGCTAAGCAGGTCGGCTGCTACGATTAAATAGCTCTTCTGAGCATGTAGCTGATTGGCAAGCGATTCAAAATCACTTATCCCCCCTTTCGCATCGGGATATTGCACAATTGCTGCAAATACTTCTTCGTTGATTTCAAAATCCTCAACGGAGCTTATCTTGAGTTCTATCCCTACTGCCTCAGCTCGGGTACGCAGTACCGCAATGGTTTGAGCGAAGAGGGTGTCCGCCACCAGCAGGGTGTTGGCTTGAGATTTTCGGTCTTTCTTTTTCTTTTGTCCGTAGGTCATGGACATGGCCTCGGCTGCCGCGGTGGCTTCATCTAACAGCGACGCATTGGCCACGGGCAAACCGGTCAAGTCGCTAACCACGGTCTGAAAATTCAACAATGCTTCCAAGCGGCCTTGGGCAATTTCTGCCTGGTAGGGAGTATATTGAGTGTACCAACCGGGATTTTCAAAAATATTACGAAGGATGACGGAAGGGGTCACCGTGTCATAATATCCCTGGCCAATGAGAGAGCGAAATAGTTTGTTTTTACTCGCCAGGGTTTTCAGCTGGCCCAGGTATTCATGCTCACTCAAGGCTTCACGGGTGGAAAGTTCCTCTGGAAGGCGAATTTGTGCGGGAACGGCTTCTTCCAACAATTGCTCCAAGTGGTCAACCCCAATGGTCTCCAACATGTGAGAAGCTTCGGCCGGGCTAGGCCCCAGATGACGCCGATCAAAGGTATCAGGATGCTTTAGCATTGCACTTCGAAATATTTGCAAGATCGGATTTGACTAAAGGGCAAAAGTAATCAGTTTTTGTCGAAAAACGAGCAGCAAAAATACCCTGACTTACTTCCTACCCAGAATTGAATATTAGAAAAACGATATGCGATTAACCCAACTCTGTCGCTTTTGTTCAACTGCAGTTTGTGCGATTTTCATGCTGTTATGTAGGCCCGTTTTCGTCTCAGCTCAGGTAAGTTTTCTACTTACGGACTCCCTATACGGCCCCACCTATACTTCGTTGCCAGGGGAAGAAAAGCTCGCCCAAAGACTGGATGGCCTAAGTCTTGATCAGCTACTCCAGCAAGGAATCATTTCCCGTGATGGCATGGCAGGTTTGACCTTGCCACTGGGCGTTCACGGCAGCCAACAATCAGTAGATCCTCAAGCGGGCTTACGCGCCATGTGGCTAGCCAAAGCGCGCTTCATGGATCAGCGCTTGCTGAAAGCAGATCCACAAGTGATGGTTTTTGCTTTAGCAAGCTTGGAGCAACTTACCCAAGAATCTGCCCAGCTCGATCTGCTCCTTTACCGTGACCAATACCTCAGCTCTGCCGTGCGATTGATCCAAGGTCTACATCAAAATATTCCCAAAGAGCAGCGCTACAGTCCAGAACGACAAACATTCATGGATTTGATCACGCGGTTTTTAAGCCCCAACGTGATGCTAGGATATAATCTTCAAGAGCTTCTTCCAACCCACGTAGGGCCCTATCATCAATGGATCAATCCCTTGTTCAAAGCTTATTACCTCGACCGCTTGTTGCGGGAATTTGGGCCCTACTATTTGGCGGGCTTTCCCTCTCGCTACGACGCCTTGCTCAGCTTTGGCCCCTTCCAAATGACGCAGAGAGCCCTAGATGGCATTGCGGATAATCCCCGTCTTCCTTCCCAGTTTACCAGGTATAGAGCCATGTCTGAATTGAGCAGCTTGGAAGCCCAAGCAGAAGCCGCCGCTCTATTGGCTTATAGCAACTGGGAGCGTTTAGCTTTTTTTTTGCAAAGTTTCGGAGGACTAGAAAATTTCAATCAGTACTTTTCGGAGTGGGAAGCACATCCAGGTCGCAAACGCGAATTGGGCCTGTTCATCGCAGGCACTACTGCAGCCATGCACCATCTGCCTAAGGCTACCTGGAACCTAGTGCAGGAATACATCAAGCAGCACTCAGATCTTTCTCAGCTCTACCATGACATTTTTGATTATGCTCGAGAAAATCAGGTAATCCAAGACCAAGCTTCTATCAACCAATTGGATAAATACTATCGCAGCGCTGCAGAAGGCTATCTCATCATGAAGG
Source organism: uncultured Bacteroidia bacterium (assembly GCA_964521065.1). GTDB lineage: Bacteria > Bacteroidota > Bacteroidia > J057 > J057 > CAYVAP01. The sequence goes on from CAZFPQ010000141.1 coordinate 5,211, forward strand.
TCTATCACCGACTAATTACTCACTGAGAACTTTTCGAACCTCACCCGTTTTGCCGTCAACTTCTACCCAATCACCGGTTTGAAATTTGTCCACATCCTGAAAACGGGTAATGGAAGGAATTTGAGACTCACGAAGGATGATGGAAGCGTGGGAGAGTATGCCTCCTACTTTAGAGACTACCGCATCTACCTTCACGAAATAGGGAATCCAACCTGGGTCCAAGGAATCGGTGAACAAAATGGTCGTGTCAAAAGAGGGCTTTTCTAAATTCTGCAAATCGGCTTGACTTACCCGCCAAACTTGCCCTTTGACCCTGCCGGGATAGATTCCAAACGATTCATCGGGGGCGAGATGAATCGCTTGGGATAAGTTGCTGAGGCTATTTACATTTTGCTGACGCCCCAAGCGACTAAACAAAAAGGTATCTGGCACCCATCCCTGTCCAGGAGGATAGCTGATGGCCAGCAATTCTTCTTTATCAATTTCCCCTTCCAAGGCTTTTAGGAGGTCTTCAGGGGCAAAGGCGGAAAAATCTACTTCAGGGCCAAACCGAGCCTCTGTCACTTCTTGGATCTCCTGGCGCAGCCACCAAAAATATCGCATGGCATAGTTGCGCAGCCATTCACGGGTGTGGATCAAACGAATCAGAAGTTTGATCAGGAAGTTTCCCTTCACAGGCTCACGCCGGGCGAGGCGCTGACTTTTTTGCACCTCATCGCGCTCATCTCCCAGTAGGGCCTTCCACTCCTCCTCCGAGTATTCAAAGAAACGCTTTTGCCCAATATCAGATTCGTAGAAACCCCGATGACCGTAAGCTTTCAAGAATTCCTCCTTGCTCAGTTTTCCTTCGACCAGCCAGCGATAGGCCTCCATATAACGCGTACTTTCGCTGCGATCCCTCAGTTGTGGCAAGATCCCCAATTTGTCAAAAAGCCTAACGGGCCCAGACATCGCCCCCGTAAGGGTCTGCATGTGATTGACCAGTTCGGTGTAAACAAGCTGGAGGTTGGTAAGCCAATTATTAAAGGCCAGGTCTGGATTGTTTCTCCACATCAATCGGCGGCCATCAAGTTCCGTCAATAGATAGCGCTGTGTTTGCCTGACCCAGCGACGGACTTTCCCAATGGCCTTAAACTGATCACGAAGCACCCGTAGAAACACGGGCCATTTATACATCCATCGATGAAGCCGGATTTTTACCCGATAAAAATCTTCCGCACCCACCGATTTGCAGACCAGACTGGTAGGCAAACCCCAATCAACCATGGTATCGAGCAAGGCGGATAGATTGATCCAAGGCATACGGCCGGCCACCTCGATGAATCTCCGGCTGGGCAGGCTGGGGTCTAGTCGCTGGTAATAAGCAAAGAGATGTACGCTACAAGACTCAATCAAAGCAGTCATCATCACTGAGGGCTGCGGCGGCAAGATTTCCTTGTGATTGGCCGAAGTCAGTACTTCTTCATTGTCTCCCCCCGTGGTGATGGGGCGAGCCTGCAGCAGATACAGGCGCCCTCGGCTGATCACAAACTCAATATCCAGGCCCAAAGGAGCTTTGAGTGGGTGATCCTTGAGTAATGTTTGGGCAAAAACCGACAGCTGAATCAAAGGACGAATCAGGCCTTCAGGTTTATGTCCCTTACCAAAGGGCTGCCAAAGCTGCCGAAAACGACTAATCTTATAATCCAGAGCCACAAAGCGAGGCAAAAGTAGGGTTTCAGGGTTGCTTCTACCATCTACCACCCCCTGCTCTCCTTGATACTCTACGCGCCAAACTCCTTCTCGGTGAGCAAATAATACTCCCTGGTATTTGGCCTCTATCATGTCCTGCAAGATGAGGACTTGGCCCTCTGGATTCCCATAACTCTCAAACACTTGCTGCATGGCGACCCTCACGTCTGGCTCCTCCACATTTAAGCAGGTCCGAAAGTGTCCAGCCTGAGAGCGGTGTTGGTCATCTTCTTCACTGTGACTTGAACGAACCGCAATGGGGAATTTTAGGGCAGTAAGCTTTTCCCGATAACTCCCCGATCGAAAATCCTCCCAGCTGACCCCGATGAAAGCCGGAGTGGGCAGCCCTAGGGACTTGATCAACTGGAGTTGGGAGAGCTTGCTCATGCAGGCAGCAAATTGACAAAATTGTCCGTAAAATCCTGCGGATCGTCCAACATTGGGAAATGATCCCAATGGGAAATCACCTCAAAAGTTGATTCAGGGAAGTCGCGGCGCCAAAGTGTGAGATAACGAGCACTTACAATTCGCTCCTTTTCCCCCCATAGGAAAAGAAAAGGATCAGATTGAATACGAGGCAGAATTCCCTGGTACCAGTCTACCGTGATCAAATCAAAAAAGACAGGAAAAGCTGCACAATGTGCGTAATCTTGAAAAAACTGCTTGCGCAGTGCTAAAGGTATTTGATCAGGCTGCTGAAACAATCGCTTCTCCCAAATAGACCTCATCCAAGGAGCTGCAATCAAGCTTTGCATGAGTTGCCTTACTAGGTTGGGCTTCATCAGACGAGGGAAAAATCGTTGATCGAGAGAGGCCCCAATCACCGAATTCAATATTACCCTCTGAGGCCTCAAGCGTAGTCCATTGGGGAATTGGTAACGCCGTGCAGCTAGCTCCATTAACAAGCTACCTCCAATACCATGCCCATAAAACACCCATTTTTCAGCCTCTGGATGATCCATGACGGCTGCTTCGATTTCAGAGAGGAAGAGGTCCCAATAGTTCTTGACCTTAGGTAAATCCCTTCCATCAAAGCCAGACAGGCGGGGGATCACCGGCGTCATTTCGGGATATCCTTCCCGAAGTAGATCTAAAAAGGGTAGAAAGCGGGTTCGGGAACCCCCGTTACCATGTATCAGGAGAAGATGCATGAGCTAGATACTCGCTAGCAGCCAAAAAGTTAAAGAAATGTCGAGATATTGAGAACCGAGACACAGGGACGAAACTAACCGGGATCAACTAGTTGACAAGATATCTCCCATATCCTCTAAGCTGGACTTTGGCCAACATGCTGGTCATAACCCATAGCGGTGTCACCTTTCCGATTCCCGGAATCTTCGATCCGCGGGACCTACCTTTAAAAAAGGTAGGCCAAAAACTTCTGCATGTTAGGCCCACCCGCTAAGTCGCCCCCGTCCGCCAAATGCAGCCCAACGCCTCCACAAGCTTACCTTAGGCTAAACAAACCACAGCCTTGAATTAATCAACATCAGCCTTAGCTTATGAAGTGGAATAATTAAAAATAAGCGTTTCTAGGAGTCCGACCGCGCCGGCTTTTCTCGAAATAGCTCGCTATTCCTCCAAAAATCCAGTGTTTGGGCTCGAAATACCAAAACCCAAACGGCCTCTTAGTTTTCAATCTTTAAGCAGGTGGAAAGAAGAAAACCGTCAATCAGGGAATGGTGCGGTATTCACCCACTCTTTTGGCCATGCCTCCTTATCCCATACCCCGATCTTTCTTCTCCAAGTGCTTAGTTGCGCCGCTGATCTTCCTCTTCATAAGCTGCGAGAATGTCTTTGACCAAACGGTGGCGTACTACGTCCGTGGCTTGTAAGCGAACCACAGCGATCCCTTTTACCCCAGCCAGAAGGCGTGTAGACTGGACCAGTCCGGAACGCATTTTAGGCGGAAGATCAATTTGAGAGTCATCACCGGTGATCACAATATGAGAATGCTCTCCCATCCGGGTCAGGAACATCTTCATTTGCGCTTCCGTAGCGTTTTGAGCCTCATCCATGATGATGAACGCTTTGTTGAGCGTTCGCCCCCGCATGTAAGCCAGAGGCACGATCTCGATGACATTGTTTTCAAGATAGTACTTGAGCTTCTCAGAGTGGATCATGTCCCCTAAGGCATCATAGAGAGGTCTCAAATAAGGGTCCACCTTTTCCTTAAGGTCTCCAGGTAGAAAGCCAAGGCTTTCACCCGCATCCACCGCCGGACGACATAAGATGATGCGCTTAACGCGCTTTTCTTTGAGAGCCTTGACCGCTAAGGCAACAGCAATGTAGGTCTTTCCCGTACCTGCCGGACCAATGGCAAACACAATGTCGTTCTTTTCCGCAGCGCCTACGACCAGTCTTTGTCCCTTGTTACGGGCTTTGATCAGGGTGCCACTCCCCCCGTGGACCAGCACGGCATCAGCTTCAGCCTCGCGAATATCTTCATGACCTGCATGAGAGTTGGGAAGAATGATTTCGCTGAATCTATTCTCGGAGATGCGGCCTTTACGGCGAATCTCGGCTAAGAGGTCCCCCAAGATCTCTTTGAGCTTGTCTATTTTTTCAGCTTCACCGCTGACTTTGAGTTCATCGCCACGGGCGACGAACTTAATCCCAGGAAAACCCTCCTCGATCTGTTGTAGCCTCAAATTGTTGACGCCATAAACCTCTAAAGGGCTGATGTCTTCCAGGAAAAAAGTGTGTTCGATCAATACAGTTGTTTTATGAGGGCTTAAGAAGACAATTGATGTGGCACGGGAAGAATGGGAACATAATAGGCCCCTATTCGCTCCTTCCATCACCTTGCCTTCTTCTACTGAAATTTAAACAAAAAGGATGCTCAGGCGCAAACCGAATATAAATTCTTGCGACAAATACAGCCTAAAACTAGATCAATAGAGGGAGTTTGTCTGATACGCGAAAAGAAGATGTTTGTTTTGCTCCTCATTCCTTGTAATATGACCCTCAGGTCACGCGTATGTAAAAAATGGCGATCATTACCCTCACTTCAGACCTGGGCGACAACTCACACTATCCCGCAATCATCAAAGGTGGGATCTGGTCTTTGATGCCTGGGGTCCAGTTGATCGACGTGACCCACAACATTCCCAACTTTGACCTCATGCAAGCTGCCTACGTAGCTAGGCAAGTCTTTGCAGCCTTTCCCAAAGGCACCGTGCACTTATTAGCCATCGATCCAAGTCTCGAAACCAGTCCTTCGGTGGTCATGAAGTATGCTGACCAGTACTTTGTCGGCCCCAACAATGGCCTTATGAGCCTCATTTCGGATGGAAAAGTCCATGAAGGGCACGAAGTCACCCAAGAAGCTTTGCATGACCAGCGCTACCCTCGGTCTTTTCGGGCGGCCCGGGTGTTTGGTCCTACCGCTGCCTACCTCGCCCAAGGAGGCGATTGGAACAAGGTAGGTCCTGCCACCCGCCTCAAAGACCTGCGTTGGGGAGAGCCCAGCTACCATGGCAATTGCCTACGTGGAAAAATCATCTTCATTGACAACTTTGGCAATGCCGTCACCAACATCCAGCGCCAGGGTTTCCTGTCCCTCAAGCAAGAGCGGCGCTTTGAGATTTTTATCCGCAGCATCCGCCTACGCCGCATTGTCAATACCTATGCAGACGTACCTAAAGCCGATGCATTGGCCATCTTTGGCCAAGGAGACCACTTGGAAATTGCAATGAGAGAGGCTTCGGCAGCACAGCTGCTCGGCCTGAAGGTCAATGACATGATCACCATTGAGTTTGGGACCTGATTCCTACGTGAAACGATGATTGGGCTATGGGCTATGGGCTATAGGCTATGGGCTATGGGCTATGGGCTATAGGCTATAGGCTATGGGCTATGGGCTATGGGCTATGGGCTATGGGCTAAAAGGATCCATATCCCTTAACTTTTTAACCTTTTTCACTCCTTAACTTTTTTCACTCTTAACCTTTTCACTCCTTAACTTTCTTCCCTCCTTAACTCTTCAACTTCTCCCCATTCCCCCCTCACTCTTCGTAAAATATCCGCTTTCAAGGCCTTGAAAATCGGGTTCACTCGATTTGAGTAATCCCTAGATGCGAGAAGGGCGTATTCTTGGACAAAGAATCACCAACCCACCACCTTAAACTCAAATTAGTATGAACCGCTTTTCCCCCATCTTTTCTGCCTTTGCCTTGGCCATCTTGGTTTTACTCAGCAGTTGCTCGTTTGAACCCATCTGTAAGCGAGCTAGCGGTGAACTGGAAACCCGTAGCTTTGATGTGAGCAGCATCTCAGGCCTAGACCTGTCTGGTTCAAGTGATGTCATCCTCCAACGAGGCCAAACTCAAAGCCTCGAAATTGAAATGCCTGCAGATGTATTCGAAGACCTGGAACTGGAAGTCATCAGTGGAGTATTGCACGTAGATCTTAAAGGTTGCTACGTCAACGGTTTTACTCAAAACATCTACCTTACCATCACTGAGCCCCTTAGCAGCATCGATGTATCTGGTGCCGCCACCGTCTTAGGCGAAGGCTCAATAGAAGCAGATAGCAAGCTGGATATCGACATTTCAGGTTCTGGAGAGATCGACCTTGATCTGATGGCTCAAGAGATTGAAACCAATATTTCAGGCTCCGGGGAAGTAGACCTCCGTGGCATAGCCTCTGAGCACCAACTTCGCGTCAGTGGCTCCGGAGACCTCAAGGCCTTCGATCTTAAAACGGAAGAGTATCAAATCAATGTCAGCGGCTCCGGCTTCGCGGAAGTATTCGCCACCGAATCCCTAGACGTAAAAGTTTCCGGGTCTGGCGACGTGATCTATCGCGGCAACCCTGCAAGCATCACCACTGACATTAGCGGGAGCGGCAGTGTCCGTCCAGAGTAAGAAGAAGTTTGGACTCATTCTAAAAAAATAACGCGTAGCCTGGTCCAAGGATCAGGCTACGCGTTTTGTTATCCAGTTGTTAGCCGGGGAAAGAATGGCCTCTTTGAGAAATAGAAGAGGAAAGCTCCCTGACCTCTATTTATTTCTCTCTACTCTATGAATCAGATCTAGCTTAATTTTTCTATTTTTTCACAAATAGCTCGACCTGAATCTTTTCTCCAGCATACACTTTTAGGGAGTAGATTCCTGGCGCCAAGCTACTGATATCCATCTGTCCACGCCCGGAATCGGGTTTTACCCTTTTCAATATTCTCCCTTGAAAGTCCAGCAACTCAATCAAGTCTGGGGGAGTGCCCGAGAGTTCATAATTGAGCACGTGAGTCGCTGGATTGGGGTACAAATTCAGGGGTACCCTTAACTCCTCTTCCTCGATTTGAACCAGGTTACAATTCAGAGCAAATTCCATTACCTCATCTCTGCCAGCTTGGATTCCAGCGATGCTAGGCTTCACCTCGTAATCGGGTATGATTCCTATCCGCTGGGTAGGCCCATAATCAGGATAATAGACACCTAGGAAGCTCGCATAGGTAGTAATTTGACCGGGTAAGAAAAGTCTTGTCACGTTTCCATCAGCGGCTGAGGTGGTACTCCCAATCTTGATGGCATCGGGAAATTGCTCTAGTCCCATGCAGGTATATTCGGCTTGACTTTGGGTTCGCTCATCAAATAAAATGACCACCTTGCCGGCATACACGTTAGAAGTTCCGCTTCCAATGGTCTCCACAGACCACGTGAGGCGACCCGGATAAGTGATGTCAGGCACTGTGAAAGATGCGATGTGGATCGGGGACTCATATAAATAATTCACCAGCGTCCATAGGGTGCCATTGGGATAGCTTCGAATGTCGAAAATGAGGACATCGGTATCCCAGAGATCACTGAACATCTGGGGGATATCATCTCTAACTAGGCGCCCCATATCTATGATGCCAAAATTGCAACTACCGACTACGGTATCTTTCCAAACTGCACTGCTGTCCTCATTCAAGGCTTCGAGATGCGAATCGGTGCGAAAAGTGGTGGTGGTCCTAGGACCAGAGCCATCATCTAAGGTTAATGAGAATGCCCCAAAATCTCCCCGCATGAGGATGTTGTTGAGTTCCCGTTCAATGATCACGTCATTGGAGCCATGGGCATAGCGCCGCAGGCTATCTCTTAGCTCGTATACGTCATGGCCATCTATCTCCTTGATAATGTCACCTTGCTTGATCCCCGGAAATTGGGGCAGGACTTTGGTAACTACCATTTCATCTTCGATGAACCTAGCCAGAAAAGGAGGATACTCACTGCCCAGCCAATCGAAATAGGTCGGCGTGTAAAAAAATGCGTGAGAATCATTGATACTGGCCGTAAAAGCCTTAAATGCTAGGCTATAGCCCAAGGCATCGGGAGCATCTACAATTTCTGGGATAAACTGCACCAAGGTAGAATCCCAGTGTTGGTCCATGATGTACTTGTAGGGGAAGAAGTAATGAATGATGTTCCAATACCTAAACAAGGCCAATATCCTCTTTTCCTCTGAGGGATAGGCTTGGTCTAAGTGGAATGAATTATCTGTATCAAAGGTGGGGTTTCCGCCTGCCCAGGCTTCATCTACCAAAACATGGTTCTGAGGCCGAAATCTTTGCCGGATGGCATTTAAAGCGATCTTGACAGAATCGGTGAATATCGCATCATTCATCCAAGCTCGATCCGAGTTGTTGTTCAAGCTGTCGGGAACGACGGGTAACGGGTTGGAGCCAAAGCCCATAGAGCCGGCGCCATTAATCATCTGGATTAAAGCCTGGTTAAATGCCTGATCATCGGGTGCTTGCTTGATATCATCAACGGCATCTAACAAGGCCTGATCCCAATTGACATTGCCATTGGCCACTTCGGTGTGGAAGTACTTAACATGGCCCCATACTTTACAAGTGTAGTAGAGCCGCTGGTAGTAGGTAGCCGACTGGGCGTACAATCCTGTCCCAAGGGACATGATCAGGGCAAACCCAACCAGGGTAAGTTTCTTGAAGGTAATCATGACTATAAGGTTTTTAAGGGTATTGATCAGCCGCTAGTATGGGGGCTACCTAGGGAGCTATCTTACTACAAGGAATAAGCTAGGGCCCTTGCTCTCGTTACCGATCAAGGGCAATATACCAATCTACTGGCAATTTAGAAGGGGCTAAGAAAACAATTGCCTGGATAGACGAATATTGGGGTAGGGGCTGTGGAGCCATGGTGATAGGAATGAATAATTTCCCTCACATAGCCCACCCTTCCGTACCCAGATTACAGCCTATCTACCGTCCCCTCGCTTATGCTCCAGGATAACAAAGTCGATCATGGAATGAACTCCAAGGAAGGGGAAGGGATGGTCCCTGCCGTTACGTTGGCCACGTATGCCTTCGCGACATTCAGTGCCCTCAGCTCATTTTTCTTCTTGCTGGCATGCCCTTCCATCCTGGCCAAAATATTTTTCAGGGTGCGAATGGCCTGATTAATATGAGGTCCTTTGTTGAGCATCACGCATTCTGCTTGGGCCGCCTGGGCTGCGTCGCTGATTTCAGCCCGGGTGGGGATACCGGTCTTGGCGAGGTTTTCTAGGACCTGGGTCGCCCAAACAACAGGAATATGTGCCGCTTCACAAAGCCATAAAATTTGATTCTGCACTTCGGAAATGCGTTCGAATCCAATTTCTACGGCTAAGTCACCCCGGGCAATCATAACCCCAATTTTAGGCCGAGTCATGGCTGCAAAAAGCATGGCGGGTAGGTTTTCAAAGGCTTCCTTGTTCTCGATTTTGAAGATGACGCCTAGGTTTTCATTCGGATATTTCGCCAATTCTTGGTAGAGTATCTCTACGTCTTCTGCACTCCTCACAAAAGAATAGCCCACCAGATCTGCATGCTCGCATACGAAGGCCAGATTCTCTCTGTCTTTTTGGGTTAAGGCGGGTAAATTCAGCTGAGTTTGGGGGAGATTGATTCCCTTGCGAGAACCCAACTTGGACTTGTAGCACTCCACAATTTGAAGCTCCAGCTCCTCTTCGCCCTTTCTGACCACTTTGGCTTTGATCATCCCATCATCGAACAAAATGGGATCTCCTACTTCTGCATCATCGATCAGTTGGGGCAACATCACTCCGACTTCTCCTAATTGGATTTGCTTTCCCTCCTCATTGAAAACAGATTTTCTCCCCCAAGTTTCTTTTTTGGTAAGTAGGAGCTGCTCCCCCTTCCTGACGGGGATTTTGTCCTTGGGTTTCCCTTTTTTACTGAGTCGCCGGATGGCAGCGGTACGTAGTTTCGGCCCAGACAAATCCATGTAAATACTGATTCTATGGCCAATTTCCTTGCTCACCTCTTGAACGTAGTGGACCATTTTCTCCCAGTCCGCCTGTTCTCCATGGCTCAAATTGATTCGTGCCACGTCCATCCCTGCCTCAGCCATGGACAAGACAATGGCTTTGTCTTCAGCGGCTTCTATAGGGAGGGTAACCATTACTTGGCCATGATGAGCATTAGGGTGAATATCAAACAGTTCCTGGGCATGTTGCCCAATCAGTTGCTTGCCGTGGCTGTAATCAATCGATTGCCCCTTTAAGGGAAAATTGATGGAGCTCTTTCCTTGTATCAACCTAAGCCAAGCAATTACATTGGTCAGATTCGAATAAGCATGGCTCTCAGTAGTCCTCAAGGCAGATATTCCGAGGTCCGAAAGCGGCCCATGAAACAACCTGAGATCTTTGCTTCTTATCATCAGGTAGACAAACAAGTTTCTCGCACTAGCTTGGTAGAGGGGATGACTTCGATCGACCAACTGAGCAATTGCTGCCTCTTGCGCATGAATCTCCTGAAGCAACCGTGAAAGCTCCTTTTCAACGTCAGATGCCATCATAACGATTCTTGTTTCTTTGCTGATAGAAGAAAGGCAAGTTAGTGTCTAGCATATTCCTACTTGATGCCAAAGGTCAGTGTCCATGATATTTTCGATCTACCTCATAGCAGCGGATAAAGTTTACACACAGATTGGTTCCTAGGTTGCTTAAGAATACCCGCCCATTTAATTTCGCCGCATGGCAAAAGGCAACAAACTGACCCCCCGCTCAGTCAGCTATCCTGACTGGTACAATGACTTAGTAAAAATGGCCGATCTGGCCGAAACTTCGGCGGTCCGAGGCTGTATGGTGATCAAGCCCTATGGCTATGCGATCTGGGAGCGGATGCAGCGCATTCTAGATGACATGTTCAAGGCCACAGGCCACGTCAATGCCTACTTCCCGCTGTTTATCCCCAAAAGCTTCCTGAGTCGGGAAGCGGATCACGTCGAGGGGTTTGCCAAAGAATGTGCCGTGGTGACTCACCACCGCTTGATGAATGATCCCGAAGGCAATGGAGTCGTGGTCGACCCAGACTCTAGGCTGGAGGAAGAGCTGATTGTTCGTCCTACCTCAGAAACCATCATCTGGCATACTTACCGCAATTGGATACAGAGCTACCGAGACTTGCCTATTTTGGTCAATCAATGGGCCAACGTCGTGCGCTGGGAACTGCGCACCCGCATGTTTTTGCGCACCGCCGAATTCCTATGGCAAGAAGGGCATACCGCCCATGCTACGGAGCAGGAAGCCATCGAAGAAGCCGAGCGCATGCTACATGTGTACGGGGACTTTGCTGAACAGACCTTGGCCGTCCCCGTCATTCGGGGCACCAAAACAGAGCGTGAGCGTTTTGCCGGGGCCCTTGACACCTTTTGCATTGAAGCGTTGATGCAAGACGGCAAGGCCCTACAAGCGGGAACGAGCCACTTTTTGGGGCAAAACTTTGCCAAAGCCTTTGACGTGAAGTTTGCCGACAAAGACAACAAAGAGTCCTACGTTTGGGCCACTTCTTGGGGGGTGTCTACCCGCCTCATGGGTGCCTTGATCATGACCCACTCAGATGACCAGGGACTGGTCTTACCCCCTGTCCTGGCACCTATCCAGGTAGTCATCGTACCGATTTATCGCAAAGAGGAAGAGAAGGAAGCTGTTTTGGCCAAATGCCAAGCCATTGCTGCCGATCTACGAGCCCAGCAGGTCCGAGTCAAAATTGACGACGATGACACCAAACGCCCCGGCTGGAAGTTTGCCGAATGGGAACTCAAAGGAGTACCCATCCGCCTTGCCCTAGGGCCTCGCGACCTGCAAAACAACAAGATTGAATTGGCTCGTCGGGATCTAAAGAGCAAAGAAGTAATCGATCAGCCAGAGGCTTGGGCCGGGATGATTCAAGCTTTGCTGGACGAGATTCAGCACAACTTGTTCACCAAGGCCAAAGACTTCCGAGAAGCCCATACCCGTCAGGTAAATAGCTGGGAAGAGTTTCTGGCCGCCCTTGAGGATGATATTCCTGGATTTATCTCAGCCCATTGGGATGGGACCTCGGAGACGGAAGCCAAAATCCAAGAAGAAAGCAAGGCCACCATTCGATGTATTCCATTGAATAATGCTGCGGAGGAAGGAAGCTGCGTGTATTCTGGGAAGCCGAGTAGGCAGCGAGTGTTGTTTGCCAAGGCTTATTAGATGGAAAGAATCTAGGAAGAGTGAAGGAGTTAAAAGAGTTAAGCAGTGAAGGAGTTAAGGAGTTAAGGAGTTAAGGAGTTAAGGAGTTAAGGAGTTAAGGAGT
>CAZFPQ010000142.1:0-17500 GCA_964521065.1 uncultured Bacteroidia bacterium
GCTCTATCCGCTTCAGCGGGATGTTCACCAGCAATGAAAACACCGTCATCAGCCTCTCTCGTGATGGCGAGATCATCTTCGACGGATGGCCAAGTTTGCTAAGACGCGGTCAAACCAACCCCGTTGCAGTGTTGAAAGAAGGGCTTCCCGTAGGTGCGTTCTATGTGTTCGAAACGGACGGAATCGTTCAAACTGAAGAGGAACTAGCCAACTACCAAATGCTAGATCCTGAAGCTCAGCTAGGAGACTTACGCTACGTAGACACCAACGGCGACAGTGTACTTAATGTAGAAGACAAAGTCTACAAAGGCACCTATCAGCCTGCCTTCGAATATGGATTCAACTTCGACATCACCATTCGTCGCTTTGATGTAACCCTTCAATTCTATGGCGTCGAAGGAGCTACCGTCTACAATGGTCCTAAGCAATACGCTTACAGCGTGAAGCGCCACAAAGACTTGGTTTATGGCTGGTCAGAAGCCAACCCAACTTCCGATGTGCCGACTCCACGGACCATCATTGAGCACCCCAACGTACAGACCGACACCGACTTCTTCCTAGAAGATGGATCTTTCTTGCGCCTGCGTAACGTGATTCTAGGCTACACCTTCAATCCTGGCATGCTCCAAAAAATCGGAGTAGACAAGCTCAGAATTTACGCCAGTGCTCAAAATGCCATTACCTGGACTCAGTACACCGGGTTTGATCCTGAAGTATCCAGCAACAATCCTTTCAATGGAGGTCTGGACCAAGGTAAGTATCCCGTATCAACGGTGTATCGCCTCGGCCTATCACTAAACTTCTAATTAGACTAACTACGAAACTCATTAACGCAATAGCAATGAGAAGCATCTCTAAATATATAGTCGTCCTCCTGGCAGGGTTAACTCTCTCTGCCTGCGGAGAAGACTTCTTGAATGTCACCAACCCCAATGCACTGAGTGCAGACTCTTTCTGGGGCACTCCCGGTGAGCTACAGCAGGGATTGGTAGGCGCCTACGCTGCCCTGCAATTGAATGGCCTCCTGGGAGGCAACTCCACGGTCAACCATCCCGTTCGTTCCGACTTAGGTCGCCCTAACAACTGGAATGCCAATGCTCGGGCCTTGAACACCATGGAGTTCAATGCGAATACCCCTATCGTTCAGGATCGCTGGAGAGACAGCTACGTGGGAGTTTACCGCGCCAACCAAGTTTTGGCCAACCTTCCCAATGTTGAAATGGACGAGGAGCTCAGCACTCAAATTGAGGCGGAAGCCCGTTTCCTACGTGGTTTCTTTTACTATTCTCTATACCGAGGATACAACAAAGGCAGTGTGATCATCCACACCACCCCTCCATTGTCTCGGGAAGACTTCTACAAGCAGCCTTCCCCCGCCGAGGAAGTTTACAATTTGATCCTATCTGACCTCGAATTTGCTGAAGCCAACTTACCCGAGGTCGTGACCGACGATCAGTTGGGACGTGCAACTTGGGGAGCCGCCGCAGCTATGCTAGGTAAGCTTCACATCAACGAGGGCAACTACACCGAGGGCATGGCTTACTTCAAAGAAATCCTCGAAAGTGGCTTGTATCGCCTGACCGCCAATATTGGCGACAATTTCGACGAGGCCCATGAGTTCAACAGTGAATCCATCTTTGAAGTTCCCTTCTCTATCGAAGCCAAGCCTGGTACCGGTGGCAGTGCCAGTGATGGCCCTACCGGCTCAGAAGCCACCAGCCGTGCTCGTACCCTAGCCCCTGCCGCTTCTTCTGGAGGATTTCGCGTAGTGATGCCTTCTTACTGGATGACTATGTTGTTCAAAAGCGACACCATGGACCGCAGCAATCCCATCAATGCGGACCGGACCGGCCAGGCCAACTACTCCCTCCGGGCTTCTGTTTCCATCGCCATCGCTGACGATGACAACACCACCCTTTACATGGAGCCATCTGATGAAGGTGGCCAATACAACAACCGCGAGGCGGCTTACATGAAGAAGTTCCAGAACTGGGAAATGGATCGCGAAGATCCCATGAGCATTTCTGGCATCAATGAGCGGGTGATCCGTTTAGCTGACATCATGCTGCTTTACGCAGAATGCTTGTTGCAAACAGGCGGTTCTTATACCGAAGCCTTAGATCTAGTGAACCAGATCCGCAACCGCGCGGGGGTACCCTTGTTGGCTGAAGGTGATTATAACTCTACTACCTTGATGGAGCACATCATGTGGGTGGAGCGTCCTTTGGAGCTGATGTTTGAAGGCTTTGATACCCGTTGGGAAGACCTCACTCGCTGGGGAAAGGTCAAGGAGCAATATGAGCGCATTGCTCAGCATGAGTATGTGCAGATTGCAAAGGTGCTTTACTTCTACGACCCAGCCATTCATGCAGGTGCCAATGTCCTACCTGATGATCACGTGGAAGCATCTCAAATTTATAACCCTGATTTACACGATTATTTCCCAATACCAGCCAACGAGACCACCTCTAATCCAGACGTCCTTGGCGAATAGGTAGAAAGGAGGATGCCGAGACAGAGGCATAGTCAATCTAGCTGAGTACTCAGCATCCTCCCCTGCTTAAGACTTCTACTATTTCTCAATCACTTCAATTGATAAGCAACGTGAAAAAATTTCATATCGTATTGTTGATTCTTTCTACCGCCCTCATGATCCTTTGGGGCTGTAAGAAAGAGTACGTGCCGCCAACAGGAGAATTCTCCGACGGCGTAGCCAGCAAAACCGGAGAAAGCATCATTGCCCTGGGAGACACCATTGGATTCGTAGACCTCTCACAAGGAGTAGCCAATCGAGTCTGGGTATTGCCAGAGGGAGCTCGTTTTGTAGACTTTGAAGAGGGAACTGATCCCGCTTCCGCCCAGATTGTGAACATCGAGTTCAATGCTCCTGGTGAATGGGAGGTTCTCTTGGAAGTAGACTTGGTTACAGATACCGCGGGCTATGACACTGCCTTCATGGTGGAAGTGTTGGACACCGTGATCGGAAAGATCGAAGTAGTGAACATCAACTCCTCTTTCATCGAAGAAACGCCCACTCAAATCTCCATCTATGAAGGTGGATCTATCACCTTTGCTGACTCTTCTAGTGGAGATGTAAACCGACGCAAGTGGTTGTTCCCCGGAGGTGATCCCGAAGTAGCAGGTGGCATCAGCCAAGTAGAAGATGCCAAAGTTCTGGAAGTGGAAGTTGGCTATTCGGTTATTGGAGTCTACGACGTAACCCTGATCTCATGGCGAGAGGATCCCTTTGCGAGACCAGATACCGTCATCCTAGAAGACTTTGTTAACATTGTCAAAAACGAGGAGCCTCCTTCTATCGTGGGTATCCAAGAAGATGACGTGGACAGCAGCTTGCACCTCTCGTACAACCTAGCGATGAAGGTCACGGGCGATTTGACCTCAAACTTTACGCTTACTGCCGATGGCAATCCAGTAGCCATCACCAGCGTTCGTATCAACCCAGATGACAACCGAATCGTAGATATTCAGCCTGCGATCAACATCTTCCATACTTCTACCACCCTGTTGAGCTATGATGGCAACGGTGGTCTTACCCGGATAAACGATGTACCTGCACCAGCATTTAGCGAAGAAGGAGTTACCCTCACTACGCCTCCAAATGTGTTAGAGGCTGCAGGAATCTCTTTTGACTTTGAAAATGGAAACACCACTGGATGGGACCTGATCAACTGGGCTCCAGCTAATGCCAACCCAGTCACCAATAACTCTGGGGTAAGCGCTGAGCACACCACTGACTCACATAGTGGAAATGGTGCGGTGGTCTTTCACCTCAACGCCAATGAAGACTTAGGGGTAGACGAGAAAAACAACCTCCGTTTCAGCACTGACTTTGCTAGCTTCCCCATGACTCTTGAAGCTGGCAAGCAATACCGCCTAGAATTTTGGTTCAAGGTAGAAGGAGAGGGTGGACAAGAGTTTACCACACGTTACCACTCAGGAGGTGGATGGCCCCCAGCCCACGGCGGAGGGTGGTCTCCAGGAGCTCAAACTGATGGCTGGCAATTCCGGACCATCAACTTCAACGCTCCTATTGACGCAGAAGTTAACGATGGACGGATGAGTATCCAGTTCATCACTAAAACCAATAACATGAAGGCCGACATCTTCATCGACGATATGTTGATGTACGCCGTTGACTGATTTTTCGATTTTTACTTAGAGTAGTTTTAGACGTAGTTTGGTGGTCCGGCTTAGTTGCTGGACCGCCTATTTTTTGGGGGCGAAGAGAAGTTGAGAGGCCAGACTTTGGGACAACACTCATCCAGACTTTACTCTTCCAGGTGAGTTTCCACCACCAATGAGGCTGACCTAAGCCCTTTCCCTTTGGCCACCAAGTGAATATTACCTGATTCATGATGGGAGTTCAGTATTGCCAGAGCCATTCCATTAAAGGCTTTGCGCTCTTGCGCCTGAAAAGATTCCAAGGAGGTCTGATCTCCATTGTCCACAGCCAGCAATCGCCCGGCACCCCTTACTTCGAAGCGAATCAAGTTATCGGCAAGGGGGCAAAAATTCCCATCTTTGTCTACAATCCGAACGGTTACGTAGGCCAAATCCTTGCCATCGGCCTGAATGGCACCTCGGTCAACCGTAAGGGTAATTTGAGCTGGCTTACCTGCCGTTTTGATCTCCCTATCTAGGATGGCTTGGCCGTTTCGGTATCCTATCACTTTGATCTCCCCTGGCTCATAGGGAACATCCCAACTTAGTTTGTATGGAGAGTCAAAGGTTTTGGGCTCATAGCGAAGAAAGTCAATCAAAATGTTGGTCTTGTCCTCTCCCTTCACCTTTCGCCCCATAGATTTCCCATTGACAAAGAGTTCCGCCTCCTCACAATTGGTATAGCAGTAAACCGGGATGGTCTGCCCTTCCATTCCAGGCCAATTCCAGTGAGGCATCAGGTGGATCATGGGTTCACTGGTCCACTGGCTCTGGTAGAGATAGTAACGGTCTTTGGGAAAACCGGCCAAGTCTACGATCCCAAAATAGGAACTGCGAGAGGGCCAATCGGAGTTCCAATGGCCGCTGTTGTCAATGTTGTCTAACCCGCCGTAGGGGCTGGTTTCACCTAAATAGTCAAAGCCTGTCCAGACGAATTCCCCCAATACCTGCTGATTTTTCGCCTGAAAATGGAACTCGACATCAGGTGGGTAAGTCCAAGGAGGACCGATGATGTCGTACCCAGTGACGTGAAGCGAAGGGTGCTTTTTGTACTTTTCTACGGGAAAATGATATACCCCACGGCTACTGGCTACCCCAGAAGTCTCCGAGCCATAGAGAGACAATTCTGGATAATCCTCCCTAAATTCTTCGTATTTGGATGGTTTGTAGTTGGCTCCAGCGATGTCTACCTGCTGGACCATGTTGAACTTATAAGCAGCTGGATAGGAATTAAACCCAATGGTAGTGGGACGGCTGGTATCGTAGGTCTTACAAATGGTGTTGAGCTTTTTGGCCATTTTCCAGCCCAGCTCTGGCCTCCACTGCTCTTTGATCTCATTGCCTAAGCTCCACATGATGACCGAAGGATGGTTACGGTCTCTTAACACCATATCCCTTAAGTCTCGTTCTGCCCATTCATTGAAAAATTTGTTGTATCCGTTTTCAACTTTGGGAATGGTCCAGACATCAAAGGCTTCATCAATCACCATGAAACCCATCTCATCACATAGCTCAAGGAAGGTACGCGAAGGCGGATTATGGCTACAGCGAATCGCATTTACTCCCATTGCCTTCATTATTTCCAACTTTCGCTCATCCGCTCGACGGTAAATAGCCGCTCCTAGGGCGCCATTGTCGTGATGGAGGTTCACGCCGTTGAAGCGAAAGGGTTGGTTATTGACGTAGAAGCCATCTGGGTCATAGCGAAGAGAGCGAATACCAAAACGTTGTTGATAGGTATCCAAGATCTGGTCACCATCTAAGAGCGTAGTGGTCACTGAGTAAAGGTTAGGTGCGTTAACATCCCAAAGCCTAGGCTCCATGATATCGGTCCAGACACCTGACACAGCCTTGGAATTTGCGGAAACAGTAATGGTTTCTTGGTTCGCAGCCACTTGATTCCCAGCGGCATCGAAGTATTCATGCTGCAGGTCCACCGTTTTATCCTCTGAGGTCTGATTAACCACCGTGGTCTCATGCTGCACCACTCCTTTAGCCTGGGTAGCCGTCGGAGTAGTGAGATAGGAACCCCACAGATCGATGTAAATGGGTTCATCGATCTTAAGCCACACAGATCGGTACAGCCCAGCACCAGGGTACCAACGAGAAGCAAAATCTTCTGGAGTCAAGCGGACGGAGATGACGTTTTCTTTCTCGCCGTAATGCAGGAATTGACTGATATCAAACTCAAAGCCAATGTATCCATAAGGACGATTCCCAACTTTTCTCCCGTTTACCCATACGTGTGCATCGTACATGGCTCCTTCAAATTCGATGCGAACTACCTTGCCCTCTGCGGAAGTTGGAAGGCGGAAGTGCTTGCGATACCATCCCGTTCCGTGCACTGGCAACCCTCCCGTCCGGCAATCATATTGGGGATCAAAAGGACCTTCAATCGCCCAGTCGTGCGGCAGGTCCAGCTTTCGCCAGGAAGCATCGTCATAATCGACCTGTTCTGCCCCTGCGGCTTGCTCAGGGTAAAACAACCAGCCTTGGTCAAAATTTTCTTCTGGGACATACTGTCCCTTGCCAGCCATGACCATCAGCCAGGCGGCAACAGCTAAAAGTAAACGCTTCATTAGATCAACAAATAAGATTAGGAGACCTGTTGAGTATTAAGCGCTTGGACCGAAGAAATCGGGGTATGGCGGTACGGGATATGGATATAAGGATGAATGAATACCGCAAAATACCCCTACTCCAAAAACTGTTTTTCTTATAAGTCCACCGGCTTAATTGGCCAACATCAAGTCCCTATTGAACTCTAAGTTTGAGGGAGGTAGTAGCATGAGAATGATGAACTTTCACCAAGTAAAGCCCGCTGCTTAAACCTCTGGTTTGGACTTGATGACCTTGATCCGCCAATATCAACGAACCAGCCAGGTCGTAAACCATGAATTCAAGAATTGGGGCATTCCCTTTGATGGTGACAGTTTCTCCCATTTGCACTGGGTTGGGAAAAGCCCTTAGTCCGACATCTTCTATCTCATCAATGGTACTGATGACATTGCAATCCAGGGAAAAAGCATTGTCGCTTTGGTATTGATTGAGAGAATTTCCGGGAGGTAGATTCCCAGTCAAGTCAAACGCATTGGCGGCACTCAATCCGTAAAAATTATTGGCGGCAATCGTTAGGCTCTCAGATCCATCGTACAGTTCTAGTGAATTGCCTTGCTGGTTACAGCCTTGAAAGTCATTGTTACTGAGGGTAACGTTTAAGATTTCGCCCCTGAGGTCCAGGGCCATTTTATCGTCTAGCTCAGTCACCACGTTTGATTCTATTTGATGCCATCCAAAAGGATATACCATGGGCCTAACGCTTAGCATAGAAATGGCGCTTTCTGGTGGGCCTAAGAGCTCATTGTTTTTGATCCTGATGTAGCGGTTAGATTCCCGAATTTGTATGCTCCCATTCTCAATTCGGTTATTCAATACCTCATTACGCCCTCCAATGAGATCCATGACTCCATTAAAGAGGACATCAGAATTGAGGATGGTGTTGTTCTGTATGAGCAGGTGTCGGCTGTCACTCGCCCCAATGGCTGGATTACGAATTACCGTATTGGGGTTGTCGCTATCTGAGTGACGCATGAGCACGTCAATGACGTTGTTTTCGATCACGAAATTTTGGCAGCGCTCCTCGATGTGAATGGCCCGGTTATAGGTGTTGAAAGCCAGTTTGTTTCGGCTGTAGAAGACATTGTTGCGAAGGGTTACATCGTTGATTCGGGCAAAGGCAATCCCAAAGTGACTTAACTCCCTAAATTCGTTGTTCTCAATGAGGACATTGCTGATGTTGGAAACCTGATCCATGCTCATGCTCATATGATTGGAACCAGAGAATAAACAGTTCCTGACCGTCAGGTTATGCTGGTTGCGCTGCCCCTTCGTCACAATGTGCCTCAGCAGATTTTGAAAGGTATCCTGCTCAAAGGTGATGTTGTTTAGATGGCTCATCATCCGGAAGCACACAACCCGGCCATCTTCGGCGTAGGTTCCTGGCTCCACAGAATACCTGCCCATAAACTTGGAGTTTTTGACCCAGACATCCCTTGCATTGTTGTCAATGACGATCACTTGATGGGTATAGAAACGGGTAATGGGCCGCATGTCTACCGTGATATTCTCCAAGGTATTACTTCCTTTCAATCGCCACACGTAGTCTAGGGTAGCGAGGAAGACAGGTTTGCTGCTGCCCACCCCTTTGATGGAGATAAAACGAGCAATGTCGAGCCTGTTGGTGGTGATGCGATAGTACCCTGGTGCCACCTCGATGGTCCCTCCGCTGGGCATGTCTGCCATGGCGGCTTTGAGTCCTGCTGAGCCATCGCTGCTAAAGTAGGGAGAGGCTTCGGTACCGGCCCCTTGTACATAGGCGGTCAACTGAACGGTATCGCTAGGCGTTTGGTCAGCGTAAGGCTGCTCGGCCACGAGCACATCGTGGGGAATGAGCAAGGTATCCGTCTGGGGGTATTGATACTCGGGGGGTACGGTAATGCTCCCCGAGGTGACGGTCCAGCTGTTAATACGATCCACCACCAATTGAGGGATCACCTTCAACTCAGTCCCCTCATAACGGGTAAACTCGCTGTTGTTTTCAAATGATTTGGCGGTAATATCCACGCTAATCACTTGCCCGAGGTAGTCTCTAGGGTCAAAATTCCATACACTAAACTGCCCCGTATTTTGTGTAGAAAGCCGATAAAACCACAAGGGATTGATGGTTCCGTCTGCCTCGATGAGCAAATAGAATCCCCTTGGCATATCGGACACATGCTCACGGGCAAAAACATGGGTAAAATAGCCTGTCTTGACGTACTGTTCAGTTTGCGCCTTCAGGAGAGGAAGGGTCATGAGGATCAGGCACACATATGCCATCCCTTTTAATCGAACTTCCTGATAGACCTTTTTATATGTGGGCATATTTGATGTGTGTTTAGTGGGGAAGGGTTAACTATGCGAGTGATTAGACTTATTGGCCTTTCAGGTTTAGGTGAAACGTAAAATCAAATTCATACGGCTGGACGGGAATGAGGTAACGTTGGAGGGGCTCAGGTCCACAACTGGCATTGCCTAAGCCCAGCATATGGGCATCTAAACATAGCATTACCTCATCCCGACCTTGCAGGTATTCCGGACGTATCGCCTTGTCCAGGTCACTGGCATCATAATGCAAGGCTGAAAAGACGAAGGGGGAACTTGACGTAATTTTAAGGGAAGGGTCTTGACCATCTTCAAATGCGAGCGCTAGCCACCGCGTATCAGAGCGTGCCCCATTTTCTTGCGGGATTACATAAGGCACGAATAAATCGGTTGCCGTTGATTGGTACAAGCCCAAGAAGGCAGATTCATTCCGATCGGGATAGTTTTCATGGGGCCCGCGGCCGTACCAAGATACGTGATCCAATCCTTGAGCCAGACCTAGTTTCAAACCGACTCTAGGCAAGGCCTTAAGCTCATGAGGAACAGAGGGAGTGAGCTGATTCTTTAATTGAATAGCGCCATTGCCACTGACCTCGTACATGCACTCATGCTGAAACCTGATTGAGTCTGAGCGATACTCTTTGAGGATATTGACATGTACTAAGCTTGAACTCACTTGCTCTGCCTCTACCGAGATGGTTTCAGGTTCCAACTGATCCAGCGAAGCTTTTTTCCAGCTTTCGAGGTAGGGAAGGTCATTTTCTATGGGAGAGCGATACACATTGAGCGTGGGACCCGTGATTTCACCGCTTTGAGCAATTAATTCTTTGTCCCCTAACAATATGGAAGTGAGGCTGCCTGTCGTTTTGGAAAATTCTATGTTGAAATCCTTCCCAGTAACAGAAATCTGATCATCTGCATTAGACCAACTAAGCTTTCCCGAGGCCTTAGGGGTAGGAGGCTCCCAAGCCTGCAACAGGACCTCTTCCCTAGCTACCTCATGCCCTGCCACTGCCCATATGGCAGCATCTTTTAAGCGATAACTAAAATGGAGCACGTATTCGGAATGGGGCTTCAGGTTAGGAAGTGGCAGGGCAAAGTCACCGGATTCACCGGGTTTCAAGTCTAGCTTAGGAATGCGCCCTTTCTCTATCTTGATGCCATCCTTCCATAATACCCAGCTTCCTTCAAAAGCATCTAAGCTCATGAAGTGATAGTTATTTTTCACCTGAAATCGCTCGCTTTGATCTTGGTCGGCGGAAATGGCAATGTATTGCTGGGCTTTTTTCACCTCTAACAAAGCTGGCTTTACCGTGCGGTCAGCAAATACCACCCCTTTTGCACACCCAGCTTTGGGGCGTTCGACGGTCGAAAAATCAGAATCAATGGTTATGCCTTCCGCAGGATGATAATCCATTCTGTGGCTTTGCCGCCTGCGTCCATCTGGCATTTCCTCGTAATAGGTCTGATTGACCCAATCCCAGATATAGCCCCCTACGAAAGAGGGGTTCCTCTCGACTGTCCGCCAATATTCCCCAAAGTTTCCGAGCGAATTGCCTTGGGCATGGGCATACTCAATCATGATGTAGGGTTTGCCATACTTGGGTTCTTCCCAAAAGCTCAGCTTTTTCCAATGTTTTAACCCTTCCCTGTCTTCAATAAAGGGGTACATGGAGCTATTTAGGTCAAAGTAGTCTTTCACTTCCCAACGGTCCGTTTCTCTGCCATCATAGGAAATCAAACGAGAAGGGTCATAGCGACGGATGTAATCGCTCATCAAGGCAAAATTCTGCCCAAACCCAGATTCATTGCCGAGGGACCAAAAGATGATAGAAGGATGGTTTTTGGCCCGCTCCACCATGGCCACACATCTGTCTAAGGCAGTAGCCATCCAGGAAATATCGCTCCCAGGCAAGATGTCTCCGCGAATGAATTGATCACTAGACTCTAGCGCTTCATCCATTACGTACAAGCCATACTTGTCACAGAGAGCATACCATCTCGGATCGTTGGGATGATGACTGGATCGGACAGCGTTGATGTTGTGTTGCTTCATCAGGAGAATATCCTGAATCATGGATTCGGTGGTCAGGGTTTTCCCGTCGTTCACGTCCGTTTCCCCTCGATTCACCCCTTTGATGAGGATAGGTTGGCCATTGATGTGGACTTGTAAATCCTTCATCTCAATTTCTCGAAAGCCAAATGGCCATTGGGTTACCTCTACCGTTTGGCCTTGGGGGTCGACCAAAGACATCACTACCGTGTATAGGTTTGGAAACTCAGCCGACCAAAGTCGGGGGCTTTTGACGGTCGTAGAACATTCCAGGATGGTCTCAGTACCCGGAGTTCCTTCTTTCCATCCTACCTTTTTGGTGCTCAGGTCAGGTTCAGTGATAAGTTTTCCCTGTTCATCATAGATGCCGATCTTGACTTTATAGCCTTGAATAACCTCCTCTTTGTGGTTATACACCTTTATTCTGGCCTTAAATTCTGCATCTTGGTAGGCTTCATCTAAATCGGCACTCAGGAAAAAATCTCTGATTTGCACATCGGGTCGGCTATGCAGATATACCCGTCTGAATATGCCACTAAAAGTCCAGGTATCTCCCGACTCAAGATAACTTCCAACAGACCAGCGGTAGACTTGGACGGCCAGGGTATTTTTTCCTTCTGTTAGAAATGGGGTGATGTTGAATACCGAGCTGGTCATGGCATCTTCATCATAGCCAAGTAAATGGCCATTTACCCAAACATAAAACGCGCTAGAAACCCCCTCAAAATGGAGGAAGGTCTGCCGATCGTGCCAGCCCTCTGGGACTTCAAAGCTAGTGCGATAGCTACCCACTGGGTTATCGTCTTCTGGGACCTTAGGGATTTTAATCTCCCCTGCCCTGACCAGGTTTCCCAGGCCACGGTGAGAAGGAAATCCATAACCATAGCGCTCCCAGCATGAAGGAACCGGGATGGTCTTCCACGCTTCATCATTGAAGTTAGGCTGGTAGAAATCGGTTGGTCTATCTGCTGGACGTGCCACCCAGTTAAATTTCCAGTGCCCATTTAAGCTTTTGATATATGGGGATGCTTCATGCCCTCCCTTTATGGCCAAGGCCTGATTTGGGTAGCTAACATGAGAGCAGGCATGAGGCTCAGTCCCCACAGTGTATACCTGTTTATCTTTCCAAAACTCCTGGGCTTGAATTGGAAGCGCTACCCAGCACATCACCACCCATAAACCCAACTTCATCCAAGGGCTGTTCATAGCATTTGTCTCAACCGTTACTCAAGGGCTCTAGCTAAGGCAAAAATTCTATCCTAGAGCCTACACTTCTTTAAATGCATACATAGAGGTGTAGACTTAAGCCCTTTTGTAAATCTAGGGGAACACGGTTGCAAAAGCCTTGTAAAAAACTGACAAAACTGTAAGATAACGGTTTAATTCACCGTTAACGCCATACACAAACTACTGATTTCCAACCCAATAAACCAACCCCTTTCATATCCAACCGGGAAGTAGCTCCATCTATTTCAATGGAAAAAATTCTAAACTTGACCACCTCCCGCGAGAATAGGCGGTTGCATTCCCCTCAGGAATTAAGCCATTGGAATGGGAATTAAATTCAACTTGAATGGACGCCCCGTTTTTGATTTTTATGCCTTGGAAGGTGGTATCTGATGGGCTAAAGTCTCCTGATTTATCGGTTCTCGGATTCTGGTAGGTTCCAACTAACTGGCCATCAATTTTGATTCGATAGGTAGATTCTCCATCAAACTCTTTCAGGGTGTTGATCCGCAAATCATACCGGCCCGTCTCTCCGGGAAATGTTCCCAGAGCGGCAGCATATTTATCCTTATACTTCGCGGCATTTACCGATAGCACCTTTCTCTTTTCTTGCCGGACCGCCGGGACAAAACCCTCCACCTCTAATACAGGGAAATCTTGGATCGCTTCTAGGACAATAGGTACTTGAGTCTTTGACCTTGCCTCCTCTGCGGTTCTTTTACTCCCTTGACAAGCAAACAGGGCGAAAGTGCATAGGGCTAAGAAAAGATGGAAATTGAGTTTAGTCATTTTGCTGAAGGTAAATGTTCGCACCAAGTTGGTAAATCTGGTCACCTGTGTAATCTAGCTCAAGCAAGTTATTTCCAGCCGGGCATCTGATATAGCGAGTATCTACCACAAATAAACTGATGAGGCAAACGAATGGTGATAATTCTGAGCCTTTTCTTGAGAATTTTACTTTCAGTAGGGCTACCCCTGTATCCTTTTTAACTTCCAGAATGCATGGATCATGACTTGGGAAAGCATGCTTCCATGCTGAAACGTGGTGGGCTGCTCAACCAGTCTATTTCAAACCATCGGAATAGGCATCATTGGCCCCCTAGCCTATCACATTTAATGGCCACCAAGCCCGAAAAAAATAGCATAAAAAGTCGTCTTCCTTGCCCCTAACCCTGAAAACTGAGGGAGTTCTCGACTGAGGTATTTGGGATTGAACAGACTACTCTATAAAAGAAGCGATTCATGGAAGCCCACCAAAATCCTGAAATAATACATACTTTCCTCGATAAGATCTCCGAGGATCAGCTATTTATCAAGTCTGCACGCTATACTCGGTTGCTGGCATTTTTAACAGAGCAGTCACTCGCGGGCAATGATCTTAAGGAACATAGCATTGGGGTAGAACTATTCGAGCAGCAATACCGAAATGGCAAAGGGGATGGCATTGTGCGGGTATATATGTACAACCTGCGAAAAAAGCTCAAGGCCTATTACGCAGGAAGTGGAAAAGAAGACGAGGTGATTTTTTCTCTTAAAAAGGGTAGTTATAACCTGACTTTTGCCCCAAGACCACAAGCTAAGCTCAGCGCCCCTGCCGAGCCATCTAAACCACGCTTTCCTAAGTCCTACCTTTTTTTCGGAATCTTTGCATTGCTCGCCTTGGCATCGGTACTGGTGTACCCCTCTTTTATCCAAGATAGCGCCTACTGCTGGGAGGCTTTTATGGAAGACGATGCGCATAATCTCTGTGTGCTCGCCGATCAAGTCATGCTGTTTGAGCCTGGGGGAGGAAAGGGAAACTTAATCACCAAGCTGGAAGTAAACAGCCTTGCCGAGCTTGAGGCCTATAAGCGTGAGCATCCTGAAGAGGAACTTCACATGACAGATTTCACTTTTTTCACTAAAGCCATTCCCTATGCGCTACAGCCCTTGTCCCGGTGGTTTTACGAGCATGGCCAGGACTTTTCGCCATTACCCGAAAGTGAATTCAGATATCCTGAAACCAAACGGAACAACATCATTTATTTAGGCCAGTTCAAAACCATGAGCGTCTCCAAAGAGGTCTTCCTCAAAAACAGCAAGGTATTTTCTCTCACACGGGGACATTTTGTAGCTGAAGAGGAAGGGAAAAAAGTCCATTATCGACCTGAATTTGGAGAAGGCGTTCGCTCGGAGTATGCCATGGTTTCCTACTTTCCCTTAAACAACAGCCACAAAGCGCTCTACTTTGTTTCTAACCACGACATCGGTACCATTGCCACGGTCCGCCGATTTGTTGACCCCGATTTTCTAGAGCAATTTTATCAGTCCTTACCCAGTAAGGATGCCTATTTCAACGCCTTGTTTAAGGTGGAGGGAATTAGCCGCACAGACGTCAGTTGTGACTTGGTCAAGCTAGAAGTCTTAAGTGACTAGACTCCTAGGTTTTAGGCATCAGCACATATAGCTTTCAAAAACTGGCCCCTGGGCACCCTTTTTCCACGTCATGGGAAACTCCCTGGATATTGTCTTGTTCTGCCCCATGACAAAAATCATCCCGGAGTTTGACTGCCATCATGTCTATGGGGAGCTGATACCCATAGCTTTGGAATAAATAACGCATCCAAGTACATGAGTGCCATTTTTATTCTAATTGCCTTGAGCTTAGTCGTCGCCCTAGCCTTTCTAGGAGCCTTTCTCTGGGCAGTTCGCAGCGGACAATATGAGGACCCTTATACCCCTTCGGTTCGCATGCTTTTCAAAGATGAGACACCCTCAAATTCCCACCATCAGCAATAGAAAGTTATGTCCACCAATCCCACGATCCAGACCGGGGCGGGAAAGACGCTCACACTAGAGCGGTTTACGTATGACAACGTCCTGGTCAAGAACTTTGCCATTGCCTCGGTATTCTGGGGCCTAGCTGGCATGGCGGTCGGTTTGATCGCTGCTTTTCAATTGTTCCTCCCTGAGGCATTTCTCTGGGATGGCGTTCCCATTTTATCTTTTGGTCGAATCAGGCCCCTCCACACCAATGCTGCCATATTTGCTTTCGTCGGTAATGGCATTTACATGGGGGTTTATTATTCCTTACCACGGCTCCTCAAGACGCCCATGTACAGCAAAGTACTGGGCCAAATACATTTCTGGGGATGGCAAGCCATTATTTTGGCAGCTCTGATCACCCTCCCCTTAGGCATCAGCTCGGCCAAGGAATACGCAGAATTAGAATGGCCCATAGACTTGGCCATTACCTTGGTATGGCTGGTCTTTGGTACCAACATGATCATGACCATCATCAATCGCCGGGAACGCCACATGTACGTGGCCATTTGGTTTTACTTAGCAACCTGGATTACCGTGGCTGTCCTGCATGTGGTCAACAACCTGGAACTACCTGTCACACTGTTTAAAAGCTACAGCATATTCGCTGGAGTGCAAGATGCACTGGTTCAATGGTGGTATGGACACAATGCAGTAGCCTTCTTCTTGACTACCCCCTATTTGGGTTTGATGTACTACTTCATCCCGAAGGCCTCTAACCGTCCCGTGTACTCTTACCGACTGTCCATCATCCACTTCTGGGCCTTGATCTTCATCTATATCTGGGCGGGGCCACACCACTTGCTTTACACCGCGCTTCCTGACTGGGCTCAGTCCTTGGGTACGGTGTTTTCCATCATGTTGATTGCACCATCTTGGGGGGGTATGCTCAACGGTCTACTCACCTTGCGAGGTGCCTGGGACCGAGTCCGTACCGATCCTACCCTCAAATTCTTAGTAGTTGCCGTCACAGCTTATGGAATGGCTACTTTCGAAGGCCCCATGCTTTCTATCAAGAGCTTCAACGCCATCAGCCACTTTACCGACTGGACCATCGGTCACGTACACATTGGTACCCTGGGCTGGAACGGTTTCATGACCTTTGGCATCCTCTACTGGTTGATTCCACGGCTTTGGAACACCCAATTGAAGAGCATTCGCCTCGCCAATGCCCACTTTTGGATTGGCACCTTGGGCATCATCTTCTACGCCTTGCCGATGTACTGGGCGGGCTGGACTCAGTCACTGATGTGGAAAGAGTTCACTCCAGAAGGCTTGCTGGCTTACCCTAACTTCCTAGAGACCTTGCTGCAAATCGTTCCCATGTACCAGCTTAGGGCCTTAGGGGGAAGTCTCTACTTGATCGGAGTCTTCATCATGATCTATAACCTCTGGGCTACAGCTGCCCAAGGTAAGTTCCAACGCAGCGAAGAAGCACAAGCTCCGGCCCTACCGCGCAAGCATAAAGAGCACAAGGGTGAACACTGGCACCGTAAAATTGAGCGTAAGCCCATTCCATTCTTACTATGGGCAACCATAGCAGTCTTGATTGGCGGCATCGTGGAAATGGTCCCTACCTTTATGGTGGAAAGCAATGTACCTACCATCGCTTCGGTCCAACCCTACACGCCATTGGAACTGGAAGGACGGGATATCTACCTGAGGGAAGGCTGCTACAATTGTCACTCACAGATGGTACGCCCCTTCCGCTCAGAAACCGAACGTTATGGAGAATACTCCAAGGCTGGAGAATTTGTCTATGACCACCCCTTCCAGTGGGGCTCCAAGCGGACCGGTCCAGATCTACACCGGATTGGAGGCAAGTACAGCGATAGCTGGCACTTCAACCACATGCTCGATCCCCGTAGTACTTCGCCGGGCTCCTTGATGCCATCCTATCAATGGCTGATAGAAAATGAGCAAGACTTTGGCCATACAGATGACAAAATTCGGGCGATGCAAACCTTGGGCGTTCCTTATGAAGAGGGGTTTGATCAAGAGGCTGTAGCTGACGCTAAGCAACAAGCAGAAACCATCGCCAACAACATCGCCGACCAGTTGCAGAATGAAGAAATTCGGCAGTTGGCTGACCGAGAGATCATCGCTTTGATCGCCTATTTACAACGCCTAGGTACAGACATCAAAGCTGAATCAAAATAGCAGATGGTGAGAACGCGAGAGTTTGGGGCTTTGAGAGGCAAGCTCCTGAAAGTAGCCCCCATCAGGGACTCAAACTCTCCTTTCTTTAAGTAGGTGCTGAGAGTTAAGAGAGTTAAGAGAGTTAAGAGAGTTAAGAGAGTTAAGAGAGTTAAG
>CAZFPQ010000143.1:0-17466 GCA_964521065.1 uncultured Bacteroidia bacterium
TCCCGTATCCCGTATCCCGTATCCCGTATCCCGTATCCCGTATCCCGTATCCCGTGTCCCGTGTCCCGTGTCCCGTATCCCGTACCTCCTCATCCATTGGGATCGTCAAACAAACCAAAAAACTCCGCGTCGATATGAGAAATGACATAACCTAAGTCTTCTGGTTTATGGACATAGTCCAATTTGTCGGCCTCCAAAATCAGCAGGCGACTTTCATCATAATTCTCAATCCAGGCTTCGTATTGGCGGTTGAGGGTCTCTAGGTAATTGATGCTGATGCTTTGCTCGTAATCTCTTCCCCTGCGGGCAATTTGGGAGGTCAAGGTTGCCACGCTGGCCCGGAGGTAGATCAAAAGATCCGGTGGCTGTGTCATGGCTTTCATAGACTGGTAGATATCCCAGTAGGTATCGAAATCTCGCTCCGCCAAGATGCCATTGGCTTTCAGGTTCTCGGCAAATATGTGGGCGTCTTCGTAGATGGTACGGTCTTGGATGACGGTTTGAGGGCTGGTTTGAGCCTCTTGCATCTGTCGAAAACGGCTATTGAGGAAGTAGATTTGTAGGGGGAAAGCCCACTGCTTCATGTCGGCATAAAAGTCGGCGAGGTAGGGATTGTCATCTACGGATTCCAGCAAGACTTTCCATTCGTAATGCTTGGCCAATAAATTGACCAGACTGGTCTTGCCAGCTCCAATGTTGCCGGCCACGGCAATGTGACGGGGGTTCACCATAATCGATACGCTAAATATTGGGGAGGTTCCCGGGGTTCAAAGCGCGTAAAAATAGCATGACCCATCTAGGGGAACAACCCCTACCCATTTGTTCCGAGGACTCTAGTCAAAAATCTTGGTCCCTTCAGAGCAGTTTCTGCACATATCAATTTCTGACCTGGATTGCAGCAAATCGTTGCGAAATTCTTGATAGGGGGCACTGCGCCAAATCTCTTTGAATGTCTGCTGCTGTAGGTCGCCCATTTGGTATTGGGCATCTTTATCAAAGCAACAAGGCAGGATCTTCCCGTCCCAGGTAATCTCCACCCCATACCAAAGCTTCCAGCATTGATTGTCTAAGGGATTTTTAATCCGATATCGACCATCTTCTCCTTTGCGATATCGGCTGTAACGGTCCTGACTAGGAATGAGCGGATGGCCCTGCTCGAAGTCATAAATCTGAGCTGTCTTGAGCGCAACCTTGTCCACTCCCAACTCTTTGCCCATCTTTTTCACTGCGTCAATTTCGTGTTCATTGGGGGCTACCACCAAAAACTGCAACACGATATGGGGTGAAGTACTCTGTGCTGCTTGGCGGGCCTTGACAAGGTTTCGGATGCCTTCCTTCACTTTTTCCAATTTGCCCCCCACCCGATAAGATTGGTAGGTTTCTTGGGTAACTCCATCAACAGAAATGATGACCTCTGATAAGCCACTTTCTACGGTAGCTTTTGCTTTTTCCTCCGTCAAATAATGCCCATTGGTACTGGTGGCAACAAAAATTTTTCGCTTGCTGGCATAACTGACCATATCCAAAAAGTGAGGATGGAGATAGGGCTCGCCTTGAAAATAGAGGAGCAAGTAGATCAGGTGAGAATGAAGTTGGTCAACGGTCTGACGAAAAAGCTCCAGGTCCGCCGTACCAGTAGGTCTGGTAAAAGACCGTAGACCAGAAGGGCATTCCGGGCAGCGAAGGTTGCAATAGGTAGTAGGCTCAAATCCAGCTTTGACGGGGCTGCCCCAATGGAAAGAATGACCTCTCCATTTAGAGAAATGAAAGGAAAGGTAAATTTGGATGAGGTTGAGCAACTTTTTCCCGCTCAGGGTCTTGAGAAGCAGCCATAGATATCGAAGTTGAGATGGCATTAAGTGGCGCTTGAGTTTTTTATTTGAGTAAGGTTCAAACTGTAAGGCTAATTTCAGGGTTTACTTATTATTGAACAACTTGCTAAAAAGCCTACTTATGCGCATCATTTTGTTCACGGGAAAGGGTGGGGTAGGGAAGACCACCACTGCGGCGGCGACGGCAGTCAAAGCGGCTAGCATGGGATATAAAACCTTGGTGATATCTACTGACCCCGCTCATAGCCTATCCGATGCCCTGGATGTAGAGTTGCAGCCTGAGCCTATCCAGATCGCAGATAATTTGTATGGGCAAGAGTTTGACGTCTATTACTCCATGAAGAAGTATTGGGGGAATATGCGTTCGTTGATGCGCAGCATATTTCGCTGGCAAGGAGTAGACAACATTGTCGCCGAGGAACTATCTGTATTACCGGGCATGGAAGAAGGCTCAGCCTTTCTGTGGATCGAGAAATTTTACTCCGAAGGAGAATATGACCTCTTGGTGATCGACTCTGCACCTACAGGCGAGACCCTGACCCTGCTGAGCTTGCCACAAGTGACTCAAAGTTGGCTGACCAAAGCCTTTCCTGGCCAAAAATTTGCCGTTAAAACGGTGGGTAGCCTCATGCGTCGGACCTTGGATATCCCCCTAGACAAAGGTTATGAGGAGTTAGAAGAGCTGTTTGGGAAGCTCGAAAAGATCCAGAAGATCTTCCTTAAGCCAGAAGTAACCTCCATCCGTTTGGTTGCCAACCCCGAGCGAATGGTGATCCAGGAAGCCAAGCGCGCTTATACCTACCTGCAATTATATGGTTACAATGTGGACGGAGTAGTGGTTAACCGAGTCCTACCAGAAGAAGGAGGGGGGGCTTTGTTTGAGCGCTACTTAGTTTCGCAAAAAGAGCACCTGGCTGATATTGAAGAAAGCTTCCAGCCTCTGCCTATCTTTAAGGTTCCCCATCAAGGAGAAGAGGTGTTTGGCTTAGATCGATTGACTAAGATTGGCGATACTCTTTACCAGGACCTGGATCCTACTTTGGTTTTCCATCACGAAAATCCATTTGAGGTAAGCGAAAGCAAAGACAGTTACCACATTAAGTTGAAGCTCCCTTTCATTTCTGATGGAGATTTTACCTTGAAAAAGTTTGGAGATGAATTGGTAGTTGATTTAGGGAATCGCCGGAAGAATGTGTTTCTGCCACGTTTCGCGAACTTCTTAACCTTAAAACATTACCAATACCATGAACCATGGCTGATGGTTGAGCTAGCCAAGGATTAAGGGCTTTGATTGGCTTATATCAAAGCCAAAGCTGATACCAAATGAGTCAATTCTTCTTGTCGGAAAGGTTTGGCCAAGTAGGAAGTAAATCCCAATGCGAGGTATTTTTCTTGATCCCCTGGCATGGCATAGGCCGTAACGGCGACCACAGGTAGGTGGTAGTAACTGTGGTGTTGCTGTAACTCCTGAAATAACTCTACGCCATCGGCCATGTTATCCCCCAAATGGATATCCATCAAAATAAGTCCAAAATTCCCCTGAGCTAAGTAAGCCCACATCTCCTCGGCATTGCCTGCCGTGGTGACCGAATACTGACCTTGGAGCATTCGCTCCGTTAGGTACGCATTGATAGGATCATTTTCTACGTTTAGGATATGTTTCATCGGTTAGAATGCTCCAATGTGATCACTTTCTCAATAAATACTACCTGAATGGGGAGTCTGTTAACAGGCATGAATGAAAAAATACTTTTTCCATCATTGTGTTTTGGGTGTGCTCACTACCGAATCCTAATTGAACGTCAATACACTACTATTCCCCGTAAATAACAAGAGAAATTTATCCCCAGACTATCAAGCATTAGTTATAACCGAAAATAGATAATTGCCCCATTTTATCCACCTTTTAAACTTATTTGTGAGAGAAATATCCAGATTTGTGACAGAAATGGTCATTGGAAACCCCCTTTTTTCTGTTCTGGGAGTGTCATTAGAAGGTGATGACTTTTCCCTAGAGCCACGGCAAAGTGCACAAAGACCAACTTTTTCTTCGCAGTGTACCCAGAACCTTACCTATCTTTGCGGCGAAAAACACCACGCATGCACTACTTCAAATTGTTGAAGAAGTATCCAGCTTACCTCAGCTATGGGCTGGTTCACTACTTTTTTACAGCACCTGGTCAGACCTTCTTTATTTCCCTATATGTAGGGTACTTCACCACTAACCTTGATATCACCCAGGTAGATTTCGATCTATACTATTCGATTGCGACCCTGCTTAGCGCCCTGAGCTTGCCCTGGTTAGGGCAGTGGATAGATAAAATCCGCCTACAAAATTTTAGCCTATGGCTCGGCTTAGCTTTAATAGGCTTTTGCGGTTTGGCTTCTCTGGTAGACCACGTGATCACCTTGCTCATCGCGTTGTATGGTCTTAGGCTTTGCGGGCAGGGTTTGATGGGGCTTACGGCTTCGACCGCTACAGCCCGGTTTTTTACCGACATGCGGGGGCAAGCCCTTTCTTTGGTGAGCTTTGGAGTTTCCTTCAGTGAAATCATTTTACCGCTGTTATTCACGGGTTTTTTGCTAAAAGAGATGAGCTGGCAAGCTTCATGGTGGGTCATGGCTGCATTGGTCGGCGGGGTATTTATGCCTCTGGTCCTAGGCTTGGTAAAACGAGATTCTCCTTTTCAATTCAATTTGGAAGAAGAACTGGCCAAAACCCAAGGGGATCAGCCTGACAGCAACAACGTATCCCGGCAAGAGGTACTGCGCCGACCTTCTTTCTATTTGTTGAATCTGGTATCCCTCTTCCCTCCCTTTTTCTTGACAGGAATCATCATCAACAAAGGCCTAATTGGTGAAGCGAATGGATGGAGTGAAGAATGGTTGGCTCTTGGGCTATCAGTTTTTGGCCTGACCAGGCTGATTGCCAACTTGATTGGTGGGCCATTGATTGATCGGTTTACCGCCGTACGGGTATTTTCATTTATGCTCATCCCCTTGATGATTGGCACGCTGCTACTCACCATGAGCGATCACCCCTGGATTGTGATTGGTTTCTTCTTGGCAAGTGGGATTACTGCTAGCTTAAATGGACTGGCTTCCACGGCAACCTGGGCAGAACTCTATGGAACCCGCTACTTGGGTGCTATCCGCAGCATGGCTTCTACCTTCATGGTGTTTTCTACGGCGGCTGCCCCACTGGCTTTGGGCTGGGCTTTGGATCAGCCTGGCCAGGAGAACACGACTATGTTCGCTTCCAGTCTGGTCATGTTTATTCTCACCTTGGCTGCCTTTTGGCAAGTTCGCAGGCTTAAATTGGCCTAGCTTTTGACGTCAAACCTTGATCTTTAGCCGCTTAGGTCGCATTTTACCGTAAGGGTTGTCTTGGTATGGTCCTTTCATCACTTCATCCAACTACTATCCTTCCCATTTTTGGCAAAAATAACTTTCAAAGAATCGAACCTGGAAGACGCGTGGCTTGCTTATGATGCAGCCAGCCGGCACCGTGTCATGATCTATAGCCAAGGGGCCATTATCCTCATAATCTACGAAGTACTGCTAGGCTTTTTTCGCAATCCTCATGTGATGCCCTACAATGGGGTAGACCTGTGGTTCAAGCTCTTTAATAGCATCTTTCAATATGGCACCGCTACCTTCTCGGTCATGATCCTGATTTACTTGGGATACCATCTCTATCTAGACTGGTTTGGCAAAAAGACTCCTCGGCAGGCTAGGGAAGAGAGAAGAGCCCTGCGAGCCTTCAAGGGCAAAGTCCCCAAAGACTTCATGATCCCTGCCAAGAAGCCTTACCGACCCAATTGGTATTATTTTGGATTTCAATACGTAGAAGGGTTTGTCTACGGGACCTTGATTTACCTGCTGTTACAGGTCATCTTATATCTGTTATTGATCATGCCAGAAAACGGCTTTGCGGTACCCAAAGCCCTGGATTCAGCTCCATCGATGCTTTGGTTCCATACCAATCCCATGCAAGATTTAGCATTGGCCTTCGGAGCGGGATTTTATGAAGAACTGCTGTTTCGGTATTTACTTTTTTGGGGACTATTGGTCGCGGCAGGCAAATTCAAAATCTTTGGTCGCTTCAAAGCCAATGGGAAGCCCGTGGACAGTTTGCCGGGAGTAATCCCCGCCTACGACCCCAAGAATGGGGCCTTTGTTACCACCATCATCTATACCAGCCTATTTTATAGTGCTAGCCACTATTTCTACTATTTTGGCGACGTCTTCAATGTCTACAGCTTTATTTATCGATTCGTATTTGGCTTACTTATGTACTACATCTTTACTCGGCGTCACTTGGGTATCGTGATGTGGACACATGTGGTACATGATGCCTGGTATTTTTTGCTGAGATAAACTTTCGCTTGATCCCTTGGCCTAGGATTGACTTCTTTGCGCCCGGAAACCTTGTCACCCACCATTCACCTTCTACCCCCTTCAACATGATCTATAACAACATCATCGAAACGATTGGCCAGACCCCTTTGGTACGTCTCAATTCAGTAGCTGGTCATATCAAAGGAACTGTACTCGCCAAAGTGGAGTACTTTAATCCAGGGCATAGCATCAAAGATCGCATCGCCCTAAAGATGATCGAAGATGCTGAGAAGGCTGGTAAAATACGCCCTGGAGGAACCATCATCGAATCTACTTCTGGCAATACCGGAATGGGCTTGGCTTTGGCAGCGGTGGTGAAGGGCTATCGATGCATCTTTACCATGGCTGATAAGCAATCCCAAGAGAAAATAGATATCCTAAGGGCCGTAGGGGCAGAGGTCGTAGTCTGTCCCACAAACGTAGAGCCTGAAGATCCCCGAAGCTATTATTCGGTAGCAAGGCGATTAGAAAAGGAAATTCCCAACTCCATGTACATGAATCAGTATGACAACGCCAGCAATGCGGCCACCCACGTACTGACTACCGGGCCAGAGATCTGGGAACAAACTGAAGGGAAAATAACTCACTTTGTAGCTGGAATGGGAACCTGCGGCACCATCAGTGGAGTATCTAGTTATTTGAAACAGCAAAATCCAGATCTGGTCACAGTGGGGGTAGACACCTATGGATCCATCTTTAAAAAGTTGAAAGAAACGGGGGAAATCGATCCCAATGAGATCTACCCCTACCTTACGGAAGGCATAGGCGAGGACATTCTGCCCGAAAACTGCAACATGGAGGTGATTGACCATATCGTCAAGGTCTCCGACAAGGATGCCGCTTTGATGACCCGTAAACTAGCTCGAAGCGAGGGGATGTTTATTGGCTGGAGTTGTGGCTCGGCGATGCATGGCGCCTTAGAATACGCACGTGAGCACCTCGGCCCAGATGACCTAATGGTGGTGATCCTGCCAGACCATGGTACCCGCTACCTCGGTAAGGTATATAACGACACCTGGATGCAAAACCATGGCTTTCTCGCAGAAGACAAAATGTTTACCGCTGAGCAAATCCTGGAACAAAAATCCAGTGGCAATGGAAGTCTACTTACCCTTGAAGATGACCAGACCCTAGGAGAAGCGATCAAACTGATGCGGGAACGAGACCTCTCTCAAATTCCCGTCAGCCATCAAGGTGAAATCGTGGGTAGCTTGGACGAGACGCGCTTGCTAAATACGCTTATTGATAATCCCAGTTTGAAGGATCAGCCCATTTCGCAATCTATGAGCGATCCCTTTCCCTACGTATTAGGTAGCACCCGTATTGAGGTGATCTCAAAACTGATCAACCGGGAAAATCCTGCTGTATTGGTTCAGAAGCAAGACGGTGTAGTGGACATCATCACCAAATATGATCTCCTGAGTGTCATTGCAAAGTAAGCTACTGGGGGAGGAGTGGGGGAGTTAAAGAGTTAAGGAAGTTAAGGAAGTTAAGGGAGTTAAGGGAGTTAAGGGAGTTAAGTAGGTGGGGAGAAGAAATTGAATAATGAGATTGGTGCAAGTTGTTGATTATCAGTGCTAATTTGTCTCACTTCTGAATTCCGCTTCCTCCTTAAGTAATTGAACAGAAGAAATCGGGGTATGGTGGTACGGGCTATGGCTATCAGAATAAATGAATGCCCAACATACCCCGTACTCCCGTACCTCGATTACCGTTTTTATGATGCCCAGCTTACTTAAGGCAGCCTAGCCTATTTTTCACCAGCCTGTATCTCTTTGATCCGCTGCTTGTAGAGTCCAGAAGCATCAATTACTTGCCCTTCCAGGTCTGGGGTAACGGTTAACAGGAGGCGGCGACGGCCTTGATACTTAAAAAGTATCTTTTGCCCAACGGCTAATTCTACTCCGCTATTTGATCGGGGCGAGAGGTTGGGATTCATTACTCCGGGGATGATAAGGGGCAAAGATTTGACGCCGTTGTTACGCAAGGTAAAAGTGACCGATTCTTCCAGGCTTTGGACTTGAGGATGGTTCAGGGCTTCTCCTTCCGTCAAAGGAGTCACCGCCAACATGAATGATAAGAGTAATAACTTCATTGGTGTTTGCTTTGCTCTTTGAACCCCTGGCAGTTAAATTAAGTTTGTTACGCTACGGATTTAGCAACCTTAGCGATTTCATATACTGGTAACTTGCCTCGGAATATGCTAGTCAATTCAACCGTACATATCCTAAATGGCGACGCTTTGGCCGATCGTTTTCCCAGTGCCTTGGAGGGTGAGGTCATGGTAGCAAGAGCTTGCTTGGTGGATGGTCCCGTTTGGGCAGCAAATCTCCCCGAGCTGTTCGAAACGCGTTCGCATTTTCTTCATGAAGCTTACGGAATTCCCAAAGAAGATTATTTGACTAGGAGCGTGCCTGAGTTCGAAAAAATTTGTCGCTTAGAACCTCAGCAGATCATTCATCTCTGGTTTGAAGATGATCTTTTTTGCCAGGTAAACCTCTGGTTTGTATGCCATCTCATAAGAGAATACAGCCAGGCCAGTCGCATGTATTTGGTTCGCCCACCTAAGTTCACTCCATGGGGATTCGCAGCCCTAGATGAAGGAGATTTGGTACAAGCCCAGGCAAATCGTCAGGCCCTTGGCACCAAAGAGATAGCCTGGCTGGCTGAGCTTTGGCGGGCTTATCAAAACGGGGATAGAGCAGAGCTTCAGGATATTTCGGAGAAAGCGCTCCCTTACCTTCCATTTTTGGCTGCTGCAGTAGAAGCGGAGCTAAGGCGAGATGACCCCAAACGCGGCCCCAAAGCCATCCTTAAGCAACTCATGGTTCAATCGCCAACAGGCAGATTTGGTCCTGTATTTCGGGATTTTTGTCAACAAGAGGGCATCTATGGTTTTGGAGATTTGCAAGTCAAGCGAATGTTTGATGAGCTAAAGGGCCAAGCCTTAGACTCCATGGCTCCTTAATGTTTCCTTTCTCCAGCTCTGTGGCTCCTATTTACGCTCCTCCACAATCCCTCATAAGCAACTCCTCATGGCTACCGCAATCCCCATCTTTCGCATTTTTGATT
The DNA here is from genome assembly GCA_964521065.1 of uncultured Bacteroidia bacterium. Lineage (GTDB taxonomy): Bacteria > Bacteroidota > Bacteroidia > J057 > J057 > CAYVAP01. The sequence continues at coordinate 9,306 of CAZFPQ010000143.1, forward strand.
ACGAGCTGGCCTTAAAGCATTACTGCGACTGGCTCGGTTTCAAGGTTGATTGGGAGCATAAGCCCGAAAACTCGCCCAAGTATGTACAAGTATCCTTCCGAGGCATCGTCCTCCACCTCACCGAGCACTATGGCGACTGCACACCCGGATCTCGAGTCCATGTAGAGGGCTTCGAAAACATTGAGGAATACCACCAGCAACTGATCACCCAAAATAACCCCTACAGCCGCCCTGGCCTGGAACGGGCCTTTTACGATGATAATACCTGGGTCTTAAATACCGGTGATCCTTTTGGCAATCGATTGACCATAACCGGACCGGTTAATTAGCCCCTCAAGCTTGACTCGGTATCGTCGCAGGTACTCCGTACCCCTAAAGGTTCCCACCCTAGCTTAGGCCTAGGCTCAGTAGCAAAACCATGGTCAATACCATGAGCCCCTGCGCTAAGGTCATGAGGGTATAACTTTGGTAGGCTTGCTTCATAGGTAATTCACCAAACTGGGACACCACCCAGAAAAAAGAATCATTGGCATGAGAAACCGTCATGGCTCCTCCCCCTATAGAAAGGGTGAGCAGGGCTAGCCCATAAGGGCTCTCCAAACCTGCACCAGCAGTCAGGGGGGCAAGCATACTTGCCGTGATAATTAAGGCAGAAGTGCTGGAGCCTTGTGCGCTTTTGAGAAAAGCGGCGATCAACCAGGCGACCATCAGGAATCCAGTTTGGGCAAAGGCTCCGCTACTCAACCAACCTTCCATCACTTCTTTTACCGGAGTAGCCTTGAGCACCGCCCCGAAAATTCCCCCAGCTCCCGTAAGGATCAGAATCGGGCCCGCCGCCATGATGCCTGCTTTGACCCAAGCTTCCCCATTGGACCAATTAGGCAGTAGAAAGAGCGCTGATGCCGTACCGATTAGCAAGGCCAACACAGGATTGCCCAAGAAAGTGATCAGATTCCCCAATGTGCCCTCCCAACCTAATAGCTGCCCGCAGGTTCCCAGGGTGATCAATAGCAAAGGCAGGAAAATTGGTAGAATTGCGAGCCAAAGTTTTGGCAAATCCCCCTCGAAGGAGCTCTCTTTCAGCTCTGGCAAATCTAGTTCGAGTTTAGCTCCTCGCCATTGTGCCATTTTCAATACCACCCAGCCCACGGGAATAGCTACCAGCAATCCCAACAAAATGACGTAGCCCAGCTGATCCGAAAGGCCCAGGGTTCCTGCAGCCGCAATGGGCCCTGGAGTAGGTGGAACCAAGGTATGGGTAGTGTAAAGGCCACCGGCTAGCCCTAAGGTGAGTGAAGCCCGGCTTACCCCGGTACGTTGGGCTATGCCTTTGTTCAATTGGGAAAGAATAACAAATCCAGAATCACAAAAAACAGGAATCCCTACCAGGGCCCCTACCAAAGTAAGCCCCAATACCGGTCTCTTTGGTCCCGAAATCCGTAAAATAAACTCCGCTAAGCGATGGGTAGCCCCAGATCGCTCCAGGATAACCCCAATAATACTCCCTAATACCACTACTACCCCGATGTAACTCATCAAGCTCCCAAAGCCTTGGTTCATCACCGCTACCAAATCGGTAGGGGAAATGCCTGTTCCTAACCCGACTCCGAGGCTGGCTAAAATCAAGGCCAAGAAAGGATGTAACTTTAAACGACTCGTGGCTAGGACAATAGCCGATACAGAAGCAAGTATGAGGATGAGAAGGGGCCAGCCAGTAAGCATTTGAGGGATATTGGAGGAACATGCCAAGGAGAAAGATACAAAAGAAGCATCCTAACAATCTATCGGATGTCTCAAGCTATCCATTATTTTTGTGAGGTTCTCTCGGACTATGCGGCTTCACATTATACCGAAAATTCACTAAAAACATGCCCAAGCTCTTTCACCTACTTACCCATCAGGACTGGGAAAAAACCATGAACCGGAACAACTATCAGCCTCCCTCTCTATCTAGCGAGGGGTTTATTCATTTTTCTACTGAGGACCAACTACTTGGCAGCGCCACCCTATTCTTTGCTGAAGAAAAAGAGTTGGTGGTCTTAGAAGTTCCAGAAAAATGGCTAAAGCCTCACCTAAAATATGAGCCAGCCCCTGATGGCAGGCTATTCCCCCACTACTTTCAGCCCCTTGAACTGGATCTGATAGAGAAGGTCCACTTACTGATTCGGGACTCCCAAGGGCAATGGGACTGGGGTCTTTAGCAAGCTGGCTAGCAGCCTGGAGGATGAATGGTGGGCATGGATTACTCTCCTATCCCCACGTACTAATCAGCAGAGAAATAGTTATCGGGCTCCTGGGGCGATAGAAACTCGCCTGAAAAGCGATCAAATATCAGGTAGGGATCTTCTGTAATAGGCAGGGATTTCTGTGCCAATTCTTCTGCCAGGCTCCCATCCCAAAGCCTTAAATTGGGTCTGGGATAATGACTGAGCAACTGAAGTTTGTCTCCAGAATTGGCTTGGGGGGTTACGACCAGTTCGAGAGGAAGGGCCTCCCCTTTTAGTGTCAAGCGTCCCCAGGAACCATGTAATAAGGAGGCGGGACCGGTTTTGCTCAAATTTTGCTTGACCCCACGGGCGGTCTGTCTATAAATGGGCTTATCCAAATAAATGGCTAAGTCTTCCAATACGCTTGAAAGTACGGCCCCTGTGGCAGGTAAGTCTTCCCCCTGAAACTGGATGTCACCCCATTCCCAAGGATTCCACATCCGGAGTTCACTGAAACGAAACTCCTGGGATTCAGCCTGATAAAATCGTGGAATCAGATGAGAGACAAGGTCATAAGCTTCTGCTAGCCAACGCCGGTCTTGGGTGACTTGATAGAGCTCAAGCCAAGCCCTAGCCACATAGGCATAGTCTTCCAAGAAGCCCAAGCCCCAAAGCTGGTCTTCGGCAACATAGCGCCCCAAACCTCCCTCTTCGGATCGGCAATTAAGTCGCAAGAAGTCTGCGGTCTCTAGGGCCTGCTTCAACATATACTCATCCGAAAAGGCGCGATAAGCCGCTATCCAAGCAGACAACATCAAGGCATTGTACCCTACGATCTGTTTGGTATCGACGGTGGGCGGGTAACGAAGCTGCCTCGCTTCCTCCATCTCGCCTCGCATTTGGTCAATTTGGTAGATGAATTCCGGCTCTTCGAGCCCATAGGCGACCGCCATTGCTTTGGGACTATTTGTCAGGAAAGGAAGATTTTGTCCCTTGGGCCAAGTGCCTTCTACATCCAAGTGAAAATAGCGGGCAAACATGGCGGAGCGTTCCTGTAAGATGGCTTCTACATCGATCAATGGCCAAAGATAATAGCGCCCCTCTTCGCCTTCTGTCGTAGCCGATAAAGAACTATAATAGCCACCGTTACCAGCCTTGAACTCGTTTTCTAACATTTCTAAGGTCTCGTAGACTACCTGAGCGTATCGATTTTTAGAGCTCAGCTGAAAGGCAAGCGAATACAGTTCTACCAATAAGGCCTGCTTGGCTAAGCGCTTTTCAAAAGTCGGATACCGAAACTCCCCGTCTAAGCAGGCACCAAAGAAGCCCCCTGAAAAATGATCATAAACGGCGCCATCAGCCAATCGATCCAATTGCTCCAATGCCAGCTGTTGTGGAGCAGACTTGGGGTCCTGCCTTGAGTAATCCAATAGAAACCGCAAGGCTGGTGCCTCGGCAGTGAAGGGAGGCCCATGACTAGGGTTCGCATGGGTTTCCACCAGCATGGAGGCCCAATCGCCAGATTTCTCAGGAATCATCGTTGACTCGGGTTGAGTCCAAATGTCTTGGAGCGCCTGGGCTAATTCATCTAGTTGGGCCGGGTCCTCGTCATACAATGAGCCATAGGTATGTACCACACTGATCCATTCCTGGCGCTGGGCAGAATTGCCTACAAAAATGGGACGGCCATCGGGAAAACAAATCAGGGTCAAGGGCCCAACAGCGCGCTCATCTGCACTCAAGCGGTATAAAGTCTTGGTCGCCCAGGCCAAATCGGGCCATTCTTCCTCATCCACCAAAATGGGAAAAAAGTACCGGTTAATGACCTCTGCTACCAGGGTGTCAAGGAAACAGTCTTGTTGCAATTGCCAAGCGGCATGATTGGCCGCATTGCCAATTACGATCAGCCAAGGCTTCTCGGTTTGGGTTAAGGTTTGAGGCCTAAAGCCATCCCAGGCATGCCAATCAATGGGATCGTAAGCATGGCGTTGCAGATAGGGGCTAGGGCTCCCCAAGAGGGTATTCGCCCTCATCTGCCCCTCCACTTCTGGTAAGGACAGCTGCTGAGCGGTACATCCCGACAGCAAAATAGCAATCACTAGATATCTGAAAATGGCCTGGTGCATGGACGGGTCAGATAAGGCCAAATTAAGGATCTTGAAGAATAATCTGTTTAGTTTTCAGCAATATGATGGAAAAAAGCATGCCACTCAGTCCAGATATTTCGTCCTTTAGAGATTAACTGATCAAGTTCATCCAAGGCCAGGTAGTAGGACACCTTTATGAAGGCCCTTTCTTCTATAACGTCCTTCACCAGTTGGTCGGAGGCCTTGGCTAGGAGAATTTGTTCGGGATGATGGGCTTCCCATAGCCAAGGATTGGCTTGCCTAGACAAAAAATAGCCCGTTGGTAATTGAGGGAGAAACGCTTGGAAAGCAGATTCCCATTTCGATTTCAATTCTCCTGTCACAATGAGATGAAATCCGATGGGGTGGCCCCACAAGATCACCGTTCGAAAAAGAAAAAGATCCTCTCCTCGATGGAATCGGGGCTGATCCAACACCCGATAGGCATAGCTGTGATAGTTTTCTCCACGAGAAAGTTTGGGGGCCAAGACTGGTCCAGGTAGAATCCCCTCAGGAAGGGGATAAGGCTGGAGAGCACTCCCTAATTCCGATAAGGCCTGCTCCAACTTTTTACAAACTTGTTGCTTCCGTGGAAGCACCACTAAGTCCTCCAACAAGTTCATCTCTTCAGAATCGAGAGACCAATCTTTTCCTAACATGATGTTTCATTATCACATTTCCGGGTGGAAGGCCTGAGGGTACGAACTACTGAGGAAAGAGCTTTCTAATTTGACCTCCTTCACTCTTTAACTACTTAACTCTTAAACTTCCTCCCCTACTCCTTCACTTCTTGGTGATATTCTGCTTTATGGGTCAAGATCTCATCCCAAATTCTTCGCTTCACTGCGTCGCCAAAAATAGAAATCCCTGCGTTAAACGTCACTAAGCCCAGGGTTCCCAGCCCTACCCACTCCCACCAAGGATTGGTTCCAGCTTTTAGGATAATGGCTTGTCCTGTCAAACTGAAACCTAGCCCAATGAGCATGAGTCCCAAAGGAGCAATCCATCTCCACTTTCGATAATAGCTATTGGGCTTAGGTTTATTCATGGCCTGGGATGTTGATGCAGCATTTTCCATCTGATTCTATAAAAAGCAGATAACACGAACATTCAACTACCAATAGCGACAGAAGTTTGAGATATCAGGAATAAAGGGTGAATCCCCCGGCTGACCTCTGGTAATGAGCAGGTGAATATAAGAATTCGGGGTGCGGCGGATTGGGTTAAGGAGTTATGCTTACAAGAATGGGTAATTGCCAAAACATACCCCATACTTCCAAACCCTGCTTACCTTTTTGATAAGGTCCACCCGCTTAAGAGTAAGGAGTATAGACTATGTCGATAAAAAAGGAGATAGACCGTGATCTATCCCCCCTGAGTATGCTATCTTTTAAATCCCTGCCTTACAAAGACTTTCGGAAAGCCAAAATGGGTACCGAGGACTCTTTGGTCATCCGATGAGTGAGACTATGGTCAGAAGAAAAAAGACGATAAGACATCTTCTTTCGGTTGGTCATAGCAAGGATGCTGCTTTGGTTGAGGTTTACCAACTTCTTGATACCTGCCAAAGGATCTACATCGTCAAAGAAGCGATAATAGATCTTTGGATAATCCAAAGTATCTGAAATGGTTTTTTCAAGACTATTTAAATACTGCTCTTTACGAGACTGATCCTTGAGCTCAGCATTTACATGAGCAATGGTCAGTTTGGCATCGAATAGAGCGGCAATGGTTTTTACCTGCTGAATGATGCTTGGGTCATAGCCAGACAAATCAACTGCGTAGGTGATGTGCTGGATTTCGTTAAAACGATTTCGGTTGGGCACCACAAAAACTGGGGTCTTGACGCTCCCAATTACTTTGATCGCCATGGCCTTTCGCAGAGAACTAAGTAGACCTGGACGGGTCTGAGTTCCCATCAGAATCAAGTCATAGGCTCCTTGATCCGCTTCCCTGATGATCGCCTGGCTAGAATAGGTATTAGCCACCTTGATTTGGAAAGGAATATTTTTTTCGAAGAGTCTTTGACATAGCGCTTTGAGCTGATGCCTAGCGCGTGCGTTTCGAATCCCCTCAATAAATGGCGCTACAGGTTCTTCAGATTGGTATTGGCTGGACCGTTCTCTAACGGCGCCAGCGCCAGCGGAATACTGTACCGTGAGTTGCGCTCCTGATCGATGTACTACGGATTCGGCATAATCCAGGATGTTTTCGAAGTCGGAGCGAGGATTGAGCGGTACTAGGATTTGATTCATGATGTTGGTGTGGAATGCTAAAGGCTTGAAGTGAGATTTGGTTAAAATTGGAGAATAAGAAGCATCGTATGGTCTGGGTTTTATTTGTTAACGAAATCTGGAGACAAAAGATGCTTTTTAAATAAAACAAAACGCATTTCTTTGACATTTTTTCTAACGCCCACAAAATATGCCCCATATTTCATCATTTCATATGAGCCTTAGTCGACCAAAACCAATACGCTCATAATCAAATAGATAAAAAATATTCACCTATTCGCGGCAAAACGATAGGCGAATTTTCGCTATTTTGGTTACAGAAGTCATCATTTTCTTACATCCATCCGGCATGCTCTCATCAAGAGCCACTTTTTTGCCAATGCGCCAATGTTTTAGCAAATTGTTAACGATCAGTTTTTATGCATAATCCATCATTTCGCTCAAGTTTCTTACCTCCTTTTACCGCACCCAAGTGATTGAGTTAAGTTCCAAAGAGGGAGGTCATCCTTTTTGGTCACCGTAGTAAAGGGGCTTTTTTCTATTTTGCTCCCTCATTTCGCACCTATAGGAATTCTATATGACCCGTTTTCGATTGATCTGTACCTGGGGATTGATGTTGCTGTGCTTAGCGGATATTTCTGCCCAATCATTTTTACACAATGATGCCCGTTGGCCTTATCCATCGCAGCCTCTTCCTCGGCCCATTAACCTTCGCAACGGATCTCCAGATACCCTTATCCTTTCGGCTCAACAGCCTTTCTTCGATGATTTCTCCTATCGCCAAACTTCTCCAGACACCTTAAAATGGTTCATCCCGACGGGATCCTTAAGCACCCCTGAGCTCCAGTTCCAAATGCCGGTCACCCCGCCAAGTCTGGGGGTGGCAAGCTTTGATGGGCTCAACTCTCAGGGAATCCCCTACGCACCCAATGCGGTCGTGGCTGGGGTAGCAGATCGACTTCTTTCTCATCACCTAGACTTATCAGGTTTTCAACCTAATGACAGCCTGGTACTTAGTTTTTACCTCCAAGCAGGAGGCAGGGGAGATAAACCAGAGGCTACCGACTCTTTCTTGGTCTATTTCCGGACCAATCTGGGAGGCGTCAACGAATACCGGAAGGTTTTTGCCCGGGCAGGAGGTAGCTCAGGACCATTTGAAGCGGTCAGTTTGGTCCTAAATCGAAGTGAATATTTTCATCCTGGCTTCCAGCTGCGTTTCGAAAGTATGGGAGGTCTCAGTGGCGCCTTAGACCACTGGCACTTAGATTATGTCTATCTAGGTCCCAATCGCCAAAGAGATCAATCCAGTAGATTCCCAGATCAATCCATTACGCAGTTGCGGAGCTCAATCCTTGAGCCTTATACGGCTTTTCCCTTCAATCAATTCTCCGATCTGGGTAACACCATGCAAGACTTTAGCTTGGAGCTCAGCAACCTAGATCTTCAATCCGAAAACCTGAGTGTAGAAAGTCAAATTCTTTCTCTACGCACTGGCCAGCCATTTAGTGGGGGAGGAATTCGCAGTGAAAACCTTTCCATCGCTCCCTACGCCCAGCCCGTGAGTGTGGTATTTGATGCTTTTGGAGACCAAGCG
>CAZFPQ010000144.1:0-17463 GCA_964521065.1 uncultured Bacteroidia bacterium
CTTCCCTATGCCCCGCATCCTTGCCATCGACTATGGCCTAAAACGAACTGGATTAGCTTGGACTGATCCTTTACAAATCATTGCTACCGGATTGGATACAGTGGCCACAGATCAGCTAGAGGCCAAGCTGGATCAACTTATGCAGGCAGAAGAGATTGAAGCCATCGTACTGGGATATCCCACCCGTACTGACGGCAGTGATACGCACGCCACTGAGGCTGTGCGAAGTTTGCATCAACAACTACGAACTCGATATAAAGCCCTTGCCATTCATCTTTGGGATGAACGATTTACCTCAAGAATAGCGAAGCAAACCTTGCTTGATAGCGGAGCTAGTAGAAAAAAACGCCGTCAAAAAGGATTGGTGGACCAAATTTCTGCTACCCTCATTTTACAAGAGTTCATGCAATCGGTGTAGATCTAACTCGCTGCCCCTTCTGAAAGAGGACAGTAGCTGGATCAGCATATAGATGGGAGCTCTACCATTCCATGTTTCTGTATGATTTTGCGGCTAGGAAAACTTCCCCTAATTTTGGGATCAATTTTGATACTAATCTGTATTATCTCATGATTCAGCGCATTCAATCTATTTACCTTCTCTTCGCCATGATCTTGGTTGGGAGCGCCTTTGTGGTTCCCTTCTGGCAATTTCAGAGCAGTGATGGGAGGGTAGAGCGCATTCAAAGCTTTCAACACGTCATGCAGGAAGGAGAAAGCTTAGTCATGATTGAAAATATCCGCGAAACAGAGTTTTTTTTCGAACATGAAGCCATCGTTTCCACTATTGCCCATGGAGGTGTTTTTGTTCTCAATGTGCTGAATGTGGTCTTGCTCCTGGTTATGATTTTTGCCTACCGGGATCGGAAGCGACAAATGAGGCTGGGTAGAGGCATCATTATTCTCACCATGCTACAGATCTTATTAGTGGTTTTTCTCACCCTTCAACCTGCTGAGCTCCTTCTAGGCATTCCCAGTAGTCGTGCCGATTATGGTTTTGCATTCCCTGCCTTGACCATCATTTTGGTTTGGCTAGCCAATCGTGGAATCCGTCGGGATGATGAATTGGTAAAGTCTGTAGATCGCATTCGATAATTACCTCAGTCATTAGCGGCCGCAGTGAAATACAGGATGCGGGTTAAGGGGGAAGAAACAACAGGAAGTAAGCGGGACTTTGTCCAAAATCTACCCTTAGCCATTAGCAGGGCCGCCTTTCCGATAAACCGGAACCTTCGAGCCGCGGGCCTTCCTTTTTTTGAAAAAAGGTATTGTGTTAAAAAACTTCTGCATTTCAGGCCAGCACACTCGGCCACCCCTGTCCACCAAATGCAGCCCCTGGATGGAATCCCTAGGGATATCGGCGATAGAGCTATACTTATTAGGCTAGCTAATCACCTAGACAAAAGAAATCGGGGTATAGCGACACGGGCTATGGATATAAGGATGAATGAATACCTCAACATACCCCGTACTTCCCTACCCCGATTACCAGTTTTCTTATGCCTACCTGCGAAAAACAGGCAGTGATTCTAATGAATCAACTGCCTGACCTTAACTTAACCTACGCACTTGAAAACCATTACTCCCGCTGGGACCAAATGACCTCACTATGGGTTTGGGTTCCAATTTTGATCCTCAGGACCATGGGACCCGCATAGATGGGTGGTTCTATTTTCAATTGATGGGCACCAGCTGGATAACTTTTCTGAATATTTTTTGAAAGCTCACGACCATCTAGGGTGTATAAAGACAGCTCAACGGTCTTTTGATGAGTTAACTTTAGGTCTACATATAGCCAATCAAGTACAGGATTGGGATAAGCTTTAAGACTCGCCTCATTCCCTAAGCTTGAAAAGCCAGTAGCAGCATTTACTTGCACATAATTTTGTCTTTCAAGGGTATCACGGCCACCTAAGCCTGCTACGATTAATTTAACGCCGTAGCTGCCAGGGTCTGCATAAGACACCTCAGGATTAAACCGAGTAGATACCTCTGGGAAACCGCCCTCAAAATGCCACCAGACAGAATCAGGCTGGGGTTCAGTACGAAGTAGGAACTGAACGTTCTCTCCTACTTCAACCGCTCTGCGATTACTGGTGAACCCTGGGGCAGGAGGCTGTACACCTAAATGTTCCTTCCGAGCAATGATCAAGGTTGCAGACCGATTTAGGGTTTGTGAAGTAAAACTTGCGTCCAATTGTGCTTGCCCTCCAACTCCTTCTACTTGCACATTTAGAAACAGATACTTTCCATCTGGGGAAGTCGAAAGAGATACTCCCTTTACTCCCTGGGGTAGTACCGCCATAAGGTCCATTTGGGGGTTGAGACGTGAGTGGCCTTCCCTAATTACCCAAAGGCGACTGTTGCTACCTGATTCAAGAAACCACAAGTTCCCATCTGAGTCAAAGCTCATTTGCTCCAATCCCCCTAGCTGAGCCAAACCTGGGCTCTGAGAGGTCCCTACGTAATAGCTCTGTCCTCCTGCCAGTACCTCAAAGTGGACAATGCTGGAGCCCAAATCTTCGAAGCAATATATACGCCCCGTGGCTCTCGAGCTGAAGTAGACCTTGCCATCTTTGGCGTGATACTCTACTCCTCGTATTTCTCCAAAAGGGATTGCCTGTGAAGGCGTACTAGCCAGAATGCCCTCAAGTTCACCTCCACTTAAAACACCGAGGCTTTGCCAAGTCCCATGGGTTCCTAAGGGCTCTCCTCCGTAAAATGGATCGCTGAGCCTGAGTACCATCAACTCTCCCTGGTCAAAACTCCCTACTTGATGGGCAATAAACTTATACAAGTAACCCTCTTGACCACTATGGCCAAAGTAAAGGGTCTTACCGTCAGCACCAAAAGCGATATCTCGCCTGGCTATCCGTCCCATTGCGAAGCCTTTTGCCTGCTGATTTGCAAAGGCAACAGGCTCTTTAGTGACAGGATTCCATTCCAGTATCCAGCCCTGATCTGCACGCCCATCACCGTTGTAGTCCCCTGATAAGGGTTGGCTTTCTACTAGGAATAGGCTTCCCCAAGGCGTAAAAGCACCACCCGAGAAAGGGCCGCTCTCCCCCGTGGTAAACAAGTCAAAGCCAAAGCTCTCACTGCTATCTACCTTCCAAAGTAGGTTTTGTGCATCTAAACTGATGTTTAGGTTAGAAATCTTTCCTGGAGAGCTTTCATGACCAATCAAAAGTTGCCCCTCATCGTTTTGCCCTTGGTAACCCAGGAAACCAAAGTTTCCCGTTGCTGACTCCCCACTGCTATAAAGGGAGCTTTCAGAAAACAGCAACTGCCAACGATGGGAAGGGGGCAGAACCAGCAAATCCTGACTGCTACTAGGATTTAAGGAAGCAAAACAAGCCAAACTTACTTGTCCTCCTGGACAGGACCAGTTCGAAGAAGGCTTTTGTGGGATTGGCATTAACTCTAAGTCAAAAATCAGGTCGGGGTCCATGGTGCTAGCCTGGTGAACTTCAACTCCAATCACGTTTAAACCTTGCTGAAAAAAGCCGGTGGATAGAGTATGGTAGTCCTGTTGACCAAGGCTTATTCCTGCCGCAGGACTATGATGATTAAGCTCCCCTACTGGCATATTCGATCGCCACACTTCGGCGCCATTGACATAGACTACTGCCCCATCATCTCTCTTCAATCCTAACAGGAGGCTGTCGGGTAAATCCTGAACACTCTCTAAATAAATTTCCCTTCGAAAATAGGCAGTCATGGGTTTTGCCAAAGAATCTGGTCCATAGGAAATTTCGGTCAAGACTTCGTTCTCTCGGCCATATCCAAGAGGGGCTTGCCCAAAGTCCCACTGGCTATCATCAAAATAGAGGCTTTGCCAATTTTGTGGCGCGTCATTCATCCAACCATCGAGGTAAGACCATTCTTGATTGTGAAAAAACGGGAGGCCTGCCGGGGCCAAAGGGTGGCGATAACTATCCAATTCTAAGTCGAATATCAGGTCTTGGCTACCGGGAGTATGTTGATGAACCTCAACGGCCAAGATATTTTGCCCCTCTTTGAGGCTGGCTCCTATCTGAACCTCATAGTATATGTCCTGTGCTGCTCCTGATACAGGATGAGAAGCAGGAGTTTGATAGGTAATGGGACCTGAGGGCATATTTCGGCGCAAGATTTCCTGACCGTTGAGATAAACCACCATGCCATCATCCACTCGGCTACGAAGAATAAGGGAATCGATCAGTTGGGGAGCTTCTACCATGAACTCATGTCTAAAGTAAGAAGTGATATACTTCTGATTGGGATCAGAGCCATAGTTCAACAGGGTTGCTTCTCCCAAGTTTCCATAACCAAAGCTACCCATGCCAATTTCCCAGTCTTGGTCATTGAAATGGGAGGTGATCCAATCGCTCCCCAAGTCCATGCCTTGATCGTGATACTTCCATACAGAGTTGCGAGAGACTGGGAAGTCTCCTACTGGGAAGATATCATCTAGATAGTTTATGATCAGCCGCGGAGCCAAATCGGGATCACCATCATAGGAATCCGCAATGCGCAATCCATTTCCAGATATAAACAGAGCCATCGCCTGTCCAGGATTCCAATTAGGCTGGTCGGTAATAGCCTGGATCAAGGAACCAATATCCGGGCTTCGCTGTGCGACGCCAATGGCCCCTGACCGTTCCCATGGCGCTAGATTTGTCCATTGAACTGCTTGAGTAAATTTAGATCTCGAGGAGAGATCTTGGGGCCAAAAACTGAATGGACTTGGATTAGGAGAAGCTTCTGCCGAGATGCTTAGTGCTCCTCCGACCGAATTACTCACCTCATCGCAAGTAAATTGCAAGTAGGCCGATACGACCTGTGCTCCTAGGGGGATTGGGACATCCGTAAACCTTAGGCCTACCATCCCATCGCTCCCCATTCCTAATTCTAAATCTGTGCTGTTCAAATCAACTACACCGGGAGTTGTGCTCCCTGCTCCGTGCTCCTCCGCATCTCCATGAGGCTGTGTGAGAACTAGCTCCACCTGATGCTGTGCCAAAAGTCCTTTTGGGTTTAATATTCCTAATCCCCAACATCCAAGGGCAATGAAAAAAAATCGGTACAAACTCATCATTGTCTGGGTGACTAAACTTGCTTCTAATTCCTGTTCAAACCAGAAACACGAACTCCTTGGCGAAGACATACCTTTCCCATCTCTAATCCTACCATCAAGACCCACCTCAAGGTATGAATAGAGCCCCCCGTTGGGGGAAGAAAAACCGCATGTCCGAGCAAGGAAATTCGTGCGAAAGTGACCACAAGAGGCAGAATTCTTAGTCTACCCCTTGCCTCACATGGTGACGCAAGCATCATGCCATGAGACATAGCGAAATCCGATCATTTCAGATTGCTAAAATATTTACCTGTCCGATTTGATCAAATTTTAAAGGCAAACTGAATTTATTGGTCTATGAATGGAAGCTTTTCCAACCCAAACGGATCAGCCTGTATCTTTGAGTTGTCGCAAAAAGTAAGCAATCAGGGTTGAATTTATTAGGCAATCCAGCTTTTTGACGGGAAAAGTCCCTACAAAGCTTAACAATTTGGGGGGCTTGATAGTAATACAATAAAATATTTCACCGATGGCAAATCCTCAAACCCAAACTCCAGATTCTACCACATCCCGTCAGAGAGCCTCTAAGGGTCAGCGCATTGTAGCTTTTGGCGTAGACTTTCTCATAGTATCTGTATTGACCTGGTTACTAGGTTGGCTCCCCATCCCTAGCTACTTAATTTTTGTTGCATATATGGTTACCCGCGACGCTTGGCCATTTTTAGATGGAGTGAGCGTAGGTAAGAAATTAATGAAAATTCGCGCAGTTGGTCCAGACGGAGCCCCCCTGACCAACAACTGGGAGCTGTCTATCAAGCGTAACGTATTGATGTTTGGCTATATACTTGGTGTCATTGCCGAAGGAGCCATGTTGATCATCAATGATGATGAGAAACGACTCGGTGACCAATGGTTTGGTACCGATGTAGTCCAAGATGATACGCTATAACTTTTCTCCTTTCCTATCAAATAATCAGCATACTCCCTCTGATAATAGACGCAGCCCCGGCAGGCTGCGTTTTTTTTATTCATTGCTGCCAAAGCTTGAAAATTCTTCACTAATTTGCGCCGATAATTTCTTTTTTGAATTTGATTACTGATTCTAATGAAGGTCATGAAATTCGGGGGTGCTTCCGTCAAAAACGCCGCCGCTGTTAAAAATGTAGCTCAGATTATTCGTCATTTTCTTGACCGGCCCTGTTTGGTCGTTATTTCTGCCATGGATAAGACCACCAATCACCTAGAATCTCTGGCCTACCTGGCTAGAGATGGCAAGGAGGCAGAAGCGTGGAATCAGTTTGACCAAATTCAACATTTTCACAAAGAGCAAATTGATGGGCTTTTTCAAGGTGATGAATTGGCAGAGGTAGAGAAACATATCCTCCCATTTTTTGAAGAGATGCAGAAAATCGTGAAAGGGATTCTCTTGCTGGAGGAATTTCCACCCCGGACTTACGATCGAATCGTGTGCTATGGGGAATTGCTTTCTACCACCATCATAGCAGCCTACCTGCGAAGTATCCAAGTCGAAGCCCAGTGGATCGATGCACGCAAGATCATAAAAACTGATGCCAGCTATCAGCGCGGGCAGGTGATTTGGTCACTTACCGAGGAAAATATCCAAGAAAAAGTCGCTCCCCTTATGGTGAATGGACGAGTCTTGATCACTCAGGGATTCATCGGCTCCACCCTAGATGGCAATACCACTACACTTGGGCGTGAGGGCTCTGATTACACCGGGTCCATATTTGCCACTGGGCTCGGTGCAGACAGTCTTACTGTTTGGAAAGATGTACCAGGAATCCTGAACGCAGATCCACGCTTAAGAGATGACACCATAAAAATTGATCACCTCTCCTATGAAGAGGCAGTTGAGATGACGTTTTATGGAGCTACCGTGATTCACCCCAAGACCATTAAGCCTATTTATAACCGTAACATTCCGCTTCATGTAAAAAGCTTCAAAGACGTAGAAGCACCGGGTACTGTCATTTCTGATCAGACCAACGCGGAGCTCATCACCAGCTACATCGTCAAAAAGGACCAAGTCTTCTTCCAAATTCAGCCTAAAGACTTTTCCTTCATGGAGGAAAAGATGATGCAGCATATTTTTGACGCCATCTATAAATCAGGTCTCAAGGTCAACCTAGTCCAGAATTCTGCCATCTCACTTTTACTGTGTGTGGATCAAAAAGATCCTGTGATTAGTGAGTTTGAATCCTTGCTCCTGGATCAATACACGCTCAAAAAGCAGACGGGATTGAAACTGTATACCGTGCTTAATTTCAAGATCAAAGATTTAAAGGAGGCTGCTGATGCCGTCATGGTTCAACAGCATGGAAACAAGCTTTACTTGGTCAAATAGGGCTGGTCACTGACATTCGAGCTATAGGGACTCATCTATCCCTGTACCTCGAATTTCTTTTTCTCAATTGCAAGGAAATCGCTCAAAGCTTAGGAACAGTCAAACAACAACTATGCACTTTTGCTTGATCTTCCATACCATCTCAGCGTCAGAAAAAAGCTCGACGGGCCTGCCAAACTCGACTTTTCTTCCTTGATCTAGCATGAAATATCGGCGTAAAAGTTACAGGTTATTTTTTTCCTGTTCCTTATTCAAAAGCTACCTCTACCCACTGAGTAGCCAAAACCGGAGTTCCATCTTTTAGCATGCCCTCAGCTTTGACTAAGTATCGCCCAGGCTGATCGCCAAAGGTCACCATGGTACGGCTACTACTTTTGGCTGGTACAGACAGTACGGGATTCCAGTACACAACTGGCCGAAGGTCAGGCAAACGGCTGCCGTCTTCTGAACGCAATTCCGCTCGAGCTTCTCGGAAGGTCCTTCCAGGATAAAAGCCTACTAAATTAACTGTATTTGGGGCTCCTTTGACCGAGGCCGGCGTCTCACCATCCTCGGTTTGGAAAGCAACCACCCCAAAATTACCGACTGGTCCAAATAAGAAGGGCAAACGAGCCAAGTCATTATACACATCTACTTGAACTACCTTTTCCCAATCCATATCAAACACACTTTGGAAATCATAGGTTAGGTAGCCATTAACCATAAGCAAAGGTGGACGTTGGGGAAAGTTTTGGTCATTTACAGCGTTTTGGTGAGGAACAAATAGCCTTAGGCTTTGGCTCGGGTCTGGATAGCCACTCACCCGAAGTTCTCGCTTACTTTTTGGTTTGAAGGGCTTTACGGAAAGAGGAGGCACTGCCTGATTCGCAAAATCAGCTAAAGACTGCATAGGAATGAAGTCATCGATCGGAAACTCTAAATCCGGCGTCAGTTCTCTTCTTGCTATGGTGCTACGCTTTGGGGAAAGTTCCGCGCCCAAATTCATCAACCTACGTAGCTGAAAACGCTGCTGATATTCCGTCAAATAAGTCACGACTCCTGGGGAATAGGGCGGTTTATTCAAGTTTGCGGAAGGGGTCGGCGCCTTTACGCTGCGCGTCACTTCTTTTACCTTGGGTAGGTAAGCCCCTTTAAAAGGGTTGGCATCAAAAAGCTGGATGACCGTGGTATCGTAGATTTCGGTAAGCGATAAATCGACACGGCCATTCTTCGCTACTCCTTGAATGGGAGTTTGACTTTGACGGACAAATCCTACTATGAAGTTTGAGGATATAGGATTTCCGGCATGGTCCTCAATCTCAAAGGATTGAACCACCTGGGTTTCGGGTTCAAACCCAGGTTGGGACTTACGCCTAACTGTTCCGAGCTTACTTTCTGCGTTTGTTAAACTCTCATCTATTGACTCAAAACTACCTCCAGTTAAAGCCGACTCATGCACCACAGAAAGGGAAACTAGTCCCTCCCAAGTACTGGATTCAGTAGTGATGGCCAATTGCCCCCGAGGAGGAAGCTTGTCATGATCTAAGCTCAAAGTAATACCCTTATTTTCTACCGAAGGGAGGACAGCCTCTGCACTCCCTTGGCCCACATTCTTAGGCAGGATGGGTTCATAGATGGGTAAGAGGTATTCGGCAATTTGAACCGGCTCAAATCCTAGGTTCCAGAGGGTATATGCACGTAATTGGTAGTAGCCTGTCGAAAGACCAGCAGGCAAAACGATGTCCCCTCCCACAATATTACCTTCGGCAGACAGACGCTGAGCACTCACCAAGTTTCCTTTGGGTCCAAACAACTCGACGTACAGTACCTTACTCACTCGTTGAGCAGGGTTTAGAAAATGAACTGAGTACCAGAGATCCTCCCCAGCCACATAAAAAGGCTTATCGGTACTTAAGTGAAGAAATTCAGGTGCGTTCACTTGAGCTTGGCCCATCACAAGGCTCAGCAAAAACAAGAATAAGGATATGATTTGTTTCATAAGAATCTCACAATGTCGGTTTTCTACCTAAGTCAAGGACATATGTATGGTATGGCTTATTCCCAATAAGCGGGCTTAATCAAAGTGCTAAACCCATAAATCTTGTCACAATCGTAGCATCGGCAATAGTATGTACTGGTATCTCCAGGTGGACGAGGCGGAGGTACACTACAGGGCGTAAGTCCACTCGCAGGTCGGCAAAAACTAAAGATCTGCTCTCTCAAGTCAGAAGGGGTCAATGGTAGGCGCATGGTATCGGCAAGGCTAAACTCTACATACCCCAATACCAATTCAGAAGTATCGGCTTCGTTGTAGACGTTGCCTCGTACTCCAGCCGGAATCTCATCATAAAGACTCCCTTGGAGCTGGGACAGCCGAAGGATCTCACTGTAGTAAGCGAAGGCTCCTGGAGTGATGCTGTGTGAATACACGTTGAAATAATGCTTTTCCTCAAAGCTTTCGTCGATGGGTTGAGTCGTGACCAAAACGTCTATCACTCCCGGAGTCAGTTGTAAGCTACTTAAAATGGTTGAAGGGTTCTCCTCTTCTTCTCTCCTCAAATAGCAAATACGGATCACATCCCTTTCCCCTTGTGACAACTGGCTCGCGGGCTTGGCCAGTTCCCGAAAAGCCCAAGCCTCATCGACCTGAAATCGATAGTATTGAGGGGTTTCCAAATTTTCTGGTATGGTAATCTGAGCAAAGACATCCACCACCTCGACATTCCGAGGGCCCCCGAAAGAATTCACCCCTAGAGGGCGAATGTCTTTTCGAAAGGTGATTGCATCGCTGCGCTGAACTTCAGGCAACTCCGTACTGCGGGATCGATAGATTTGGCCATCATCGGTACGAAATACCACGTGATATCTTCGGCCCGCTTCTAGGTCAAAGGCAGGGGGCAACAAGTGACGGCCGGGCTCTACCTGCAACAATTCAGCCCAGAATTCTCCATCCCTATATACCTCTCCTCTGGCGCTGATGGGACGCCGCACATCCTCCAGTCCTCCTCCTTCATAGAGAAGGAAAGACCGCTGTGGAGCAGAGTTACTGATTACCCCAGAAAGCACCACTGCTCGCTGGGTTTCCACTTCAATCTCCAAAGGCTTGACACATCCCAAAAACACTACGAGCAGCAAACCAAAACCTAGCTTTGGCCACATCATGGGTAAAAAAATGGATAATATTTCAGCATATAAATCACAGATATGGGTCTTATGCAGAGGCTGGGATTTTGATAGGGAAAACATTGAGATAGAACGTGAAGAAAGCTTATCAACTTCGCCTTGGTTTATTTGCTTACTCTCAAATAGTGGTAAAAGCAAAATCACCTATCCTTAAGCTCCCACTCTCCCCTTGAACCCTCAAGCTCTCGATGTCTACTTTAGAACTTGAGATTATAGCTTACAAATGGGATGAAGGTTCCCAACACGGCGAGTTGGTTGGCACGGAAGGAGGACTCGCGTCGCTCATAAAATACCGAAAAGGCATTTTCTCGTGCGTACACATTGTAAACCGAAAAAGTAATGTCAGTTTTCAAACCGTCTCGTCGCAGAAGGCCATCATCGAAGGTATAGGACAAATCTAGTCTATGATAATCTGGGAGTCGTGTGATGTTTCTTTCAGAGAAAATAGGTACAAACCAACTTGGGTAGAGTGAAAGGACACCCGTAGGAACCGTGATTGGACGCCCTGTGCGGTAGTTGAACTGTGCTGAGATGGTTTGGGTGGGAACAGGCTTGAAGGTGAGCGAAGCCGTGATATTGATGGGGGAATCAAAATCGGAAGGAAACCACTGACCTCCATTGACAAACTCTCCCGGAGCATTGTTAACCGTCTGCCGAAGGGCTCGACTATAGGTAAAAGATATCTCACTTTGCCATTTCCCATAACTACGCTTGATGCGCGCTTCTCCTCCAAATCCCAAACCATCAGCATTTAATACCTCCGTTTCGATGTGGGGATTGCCAAGTAAGCGAGCAAAGTCCCGCGCAACTACCAGCCCTGTCATGTCTCGATAAAAGAACTCCAGAGAGGTCTGCCAGGTTTTGCCTTTAAAGTTTTTGAAAAATCCCAAGGAGTAATTATCCGACCGCTGAGCAGGAAAGTAATTGTTGCTCACCTGCCAAAGATCGATAGGGGTAGCTGAAGCTGTATTGGACAGCAAATGCAGATATTGGAAAATACGGTTATAGCTGAGCTTGATAGAAGCAGATTCTGACAAGGCAATGCGCAGGGATATCCGGGGTTCCAACCCTTGATAATTGGCGATCCCTTCTCCGGCACCAAACACCGTGCTGTCAATGATGCTCTCAAATCGTCGGGCTTCATTCTCTGCATACTGGTATACGGTGTAGGGCCCCATGTTCTGAAAACGGGAATATCTTAGACCGGCATAAACTCGAAGAAACGGATTCAGATCAAACTCATCACTTACATAAACTCCCATTTCCAAGCCTTGGTCCTTTTGGGCAGTAAAGGGAGAAATAGCTGCGTCTTGCCCAGCCGGGATAACGCCATTGGGCAATACATTGTAGTAAACTCCATCGATCCCAAAATGTAGGTTGTGACGGCGACCAGGGGTGAATTGTCCCCCAAACTTGAATCGATAATTATCCAATCCCGTGGTCTGTTCGCTGCCCCTCACTCCTTCAGAATTGGTAAACTGACTTAGGTAGCGGCCGGTGTTGACCGAAGCTTCCAGGGAGAATTCTTCACTGAGGATTTGCTGCCAGTCTAGCCCAAAGGCATAATTGGACCAAACGAAGCCAAAAGTTTCTGAGAAACTAAAGGCATCTCGACTACCCGTTCCACTAAGCGCTAGCTTGCCATTTTCTCCTATTTTCTGGGTAAACTTCAACGTCGCATCGCCATACCAAGCACTGCTGCTAGCCACGGTGGGTACGCGCTGAATATATTGGGTGATCAAATTAGGGTAGGCCGTCCGAACCCCAAACACCAGGGAATTCCGCCCTTTCTTGAGGGGGCCATTCAAAGCCAAGCGGCTAGAAAATATACCTACGCTGGCACGTCCCTTTAGCTGCTGGAAGCTTCCATCAATCAACTTGACATCGAGGACGGAGGAAACCCGTCCGCCAAACCTGGCCGGAATATGCCCTTTGTACAGATCGACCCGATCAACTAAGTCCGCATTGAAAATGGAGAAAATTCCTAGTAAGTGGGAAGAATTGAAGAACATGGCGCCATCCTGCATGATCAGATTTTGGTCTACGTTCCCTCCTCGCACATTAAATCCGCTGGCTCCTTCTCCTACAGAGGAGACACCAGGCAGCAATAGAATGGCATTAACGACATCGACCTCTCCCAACAAGGGAGGATTCTGACGTAATTGCCGGACACTCAGCTGCTCCTTACCCAGCTGAGTAGAACCAACATCCTGTCCTCCATCTTGTGCTTCTACGAGGACCTCATCCAGGTAATAGGCAGTATACACCAAAGGCACAGACCAGTCTGCGTCACTGAATACTTCGATTTCCAGCTTTCGTTCCTCATGACCCGTAGCAGTCAATTGGATCTGGTGAACGCCACTTGGCAAGGTAATTTCAAAGCGTCCCTTGTCATCGGCAAAAGCTCCTTTCCGCAACTCGGGAAAAACAATCTGCCCTCCCCCTAAAGGTTCCTCTGTTTCCAAATCATATAAAAGGCCCGTAAGGGTCACTTCAGCCGGGCGTGGGCGCAAGGTAGAATCCCCCAGATAGACCTTATCGACTTGCTGTAGTGTAGGTTTGGACTCCTGATCGGCCAGATAGGTATCCATGGAAAAGGCGTCTAACCGATCCAATTGTGCCTGGCGCCCAATAATGACGGCGTGGTCGCTATAGAACAGGTAGCCCAGGGTAGTAGGTCTCAACAGGGTTTTGAGGGCTTCTGAGAGCAGGAGATTCTCTGCCGTAAGAGAAAAAGGCGTACGAGGAAGCCATTCTTCTCGATAAAAGATGGAAATGGGGTACTTAGTCTCAAGGTCTTGAAAGATCTCCGTAAGCGACTGATCTTGATAATCTGCGTTGATGCGCAGTTCAGCTAAGCGATTGGGGGCCGTTTGACCAAGGGCATCAAGCATCCACCACAGACCAAAAGTCAGCAGCAGACAGCGGTAAAGCAGGTTCATAGAATGAATTGGTAAGCTTTGGTAAGGACAAAGAGCGGGGGTAGTACGGGTTAAAGTTGCGGAAAATATCCCGCAACTTTAGGAAAAAACGAAGCAGATCTATGTATCGGTTGCTTAGCTAGACGATTGTATCATGATTCAGAGTCAAAACACCATTTCTGCCCTACCCAAAATCAAGGAATCCGGATATACTTTTTGGCAAAGAGGTGCAAGCCTAAACCTCGGCTAAATAAATACGCAGCCATGGCTGCCCAAAGCCAGTGGTTTCCCCAGTGATTTGACAGCCAAGCCAAAGGAAGAAAGACCCCAAAAGTCGTGATCAACATGGCGTTTCTCATCGGACGAGCGGCGGTCGCGCCGAAGTATATGCCATCCCACAGGTAGGCGTAGGCGCCCAACAAAGGCAAAAGGGCCATCCATTGCAGATAAGGTTCCGCAGTAGCAATTACCTCCGCTTGATCGGTGAACAAGCTCAAGCTGGCCGTGCCCGCAAGGAGGTAAAGCAAAGCAAAAATCACCGCAAACCCCATCCCCCAAATAAAGAGGTAACGAATGGACTGCTCCAACCCCTGCGGGTCTCTCCGACCCGTATATTTTCCCACCAAGCTTTCGGCGGCAAAGGCAAAGCCATCAACCGCATAAGCCATGGTGTGTAGATATTGCAACAGAATCTGGTTGGCCGCCAGGAGCAACAGATCTAAGCGGGAAGACTGCGCGGTGAAATAGGAAAAGGCGAAGATCAAGCAAACCGTTCGTATAAAAATATCCGAATTGACTGAGAAGAAACGCTTTATGGCTTGCGGGTCAAAGATTTCCGCTTCACGCCAGCGATTAAGCAGGGTTCTATATTTTTTCCCTACCCAGATCAATCCCAAAATCAATCCTGCGTATTGAGCCATAACCGTTGCCAAGGCAACTCCAGCGGACGCCATTTCGAGTTCATAGACAAAGAAGAAATTTAGCCCTATGTTGATGACATTGCTGAAGATGGTCAACCACATAGGTATTCGGGCCTCCTGCATACCCAAAAGCCATCCCACTAAGGCATATAGCCCAATGGTTGCAGGAGCCGCCCATATCCGGATGTAATAATATTCTTGCCCTAGGGCGATGGTTTCTTGATCACCCTCCAAGAGCCAAAAGCTTAGGCGCTCTATGGGAATCTGGAATAGCACAAATAGGCAACCTGCCGCCAATCCCAACAGCAAAGCCTGCCCTAGCAACCTTAATTGGACTAGGTTCTCCCCTTGCCCATAGGCCTGAGCTGTGAGTCCTGTGGTTCCCATCCTCAGGAAACCCATGCCCCAGTACAAAAAATTGAAGATGATAGTCGCTAGCGCTACGGCTCCCAAATAAGCCGGTGAAGGTTGTCGCCCCATCAAAGCCGTATCCACAATGCCCAACAATGGCACAGAAAGATTGCTGAGGATGTTGGGCAGAGCCAATCGAAGGATTTCTCGGTTCATGCCCGGCAAAGGTATGCAATTGCGAGGATTTCCCACGCAGGCAAATCCAGGGTCAGAACTTAAAAGTTCAAACCCCAATAAAGCATGTCCTAGATATGCTTACCCCTCTCCCGGCATGCCTTAAGGCTACTCAAAATTCACGTTGATAGAAAGGACCTGGCTATGTAGGCTGCTAATGCCTTGTGCAAAGGCGGTTTCTTCAGGAGAGTATATATTGAGTACCCCCATGGTGTAGACAATCTCCGGGGAGAGCTTGAGTCTTTCGCCATAGAGGTTAAAGCCAAAACCAAATACCAGTGACACATCTTGTCGATCAATCTTCAAGAGATCGTCGTTGTCCCGCACCCGTCTGTTACTAGCTAGGTTGGCTCCCCATTGTCCTCCGAATAACACATACACCCGCGTGGCTCGATAATAGCCAGTTTTGTACTGCCAAACCAAGGGCAGATTCAGGTAGGAAGCTTCTATCTTCTTCAGTTCAGAAGAGTTGTCATCGAAATTGAAGATAAAGTCTCGCTGTTCGAGAGAGATCGTTGGAATGAGACGCAAGCTGTGCTGCTTAGCGATGTTAAAGTTGGTGATCATTCCAATGTTCAATCCAGGCTTAGATTCAAGATCAATATTGACCAAGGTTTTTGGTCCCTCTGGGGTCATCTCGGTGATATTAATCTGCTCTTTGAGGTTATAGGAGTTGTAATTGAACCCCATCACAAAGCCCAAATTGAACTTCTTAAAATCGAATGGATGTCGATTTAGGTACCCCTGGGCGTTGGCTTGAGAGAAACCGAGCAACACGAGTAGGATCAGCATGATCCAAGCCTTCTTACCAAAACTCTTCATTGAAAGCGCTACGTTTATTTTGGGTAGAAGTATGCTTATGGGGTGACTAGTTTATGGATTAACAACACTTGAATCTCTGAATACCCTACTGAATTCATTGGACGTGAAGCAGAGTAGAAAGTTCACCGAAATCGAGTAGGCTACGCTTTTTTAGAAACTACTTCTCCAACAAGTATAGAGAACAGATACCAAATGTTAGCGGTACATATTTCGCTCTTTTATAGCCCACTTTCAAGCAAATATCCGTAAATGCCTTTCCTTGTGGGAAAGCTTTTACCGAATCACCTAAATAAGTATAGGCCGAGCCATCCCCTGAAACCAGTCTACCAATAAGAGGGGTCAAGCGCCGAAAGTAGAAGTTGAACAGTTGCTTCATCGGAAAGCGAGTGGGGTAAGAAGGTTCCAGAATTACCGCCGCTTTGCCAGGGCGCAAAACTCTTAGCATTTCGGCCAATCCTTTTTCAAGATTCTCAAAATTTCTAACCCCAAAGCCTACGGTAATGGCATCTACAGAATTCGTTTCAAGGGCCAGATTTTCAGAGTCTCCTTCCCTGAGCTCAATTAATTCTGACAACTTCTTCTCCGAGATTTTCTCTCTTCCTACCGCCAACATTTGAGGCGAAATATCAATTCCGATTATTTTTTCGGGTGACAATGACTTAGCCTCAATGGCAAAGTCCGCTGTTCCGGTTGCGATGTCTACCACCAGTTGAGGTTGATAGGGTTTCAGCAACTTTATGGCCTTCCTTCGCCACAAAAAATCAATGCCCAAGGTCAAGGTGTGATTGAGCAGATCATACTTGGGCGCGATGTTGTCAAACATCTCGGTCACCTGCTGCTTCTTGGAAGCATCGCTGCCTTGGTATGGTATTACGGGTTTTTCCAAAGTACTTCTTAGTTTTGAGGCCAATTCAGCTGGCAAAATTAGGTTTTTCCTATGTAAAACCAACTACATTCACCTATGAAGATTTCTTCAGCCACTTTCGTTAAGAGTAGCACCAAGCTTTCCCAACTACCCACACCTAATATACCTGAGTATGCGTTCGTGGGGCGATCAAATGTGGGAAAGTCATCCTTGATTAACATGTTGCTACAAAGGAAAAACCTTGCCCACACCTCCTCTACCCCAGGAAAGACCCAAGAAATCAACCATTTCTTGATCAACCAGTCTTGGTATTTGGTAGACCTGCCAGGCTATGGCTACGCCCGTACGTCCAAAAAGCAAAGGGATCAATTTGCCATCATGATCAACGACTACCTTAGAGGAAGGGAAAACTTAATGAATACCTTCATCCTCATCGATAGTCGTCATAAACCTCAGGCTTTAGACCTTGAGTTCATGGAAAGTATGGGTCTTAATGGGTTGCCCTTTACCATAGTTTATACCAAAACGGACAAGCTCAACAAATATCAGCTAGAAGAAAACCTCCAAATCTACCGAGATGCCCTGCTTGAAACTTGGGAGGATATGCCGCCTATGGTGCTAACCTCCGCTTCGAAAGGCAGAGGGAGGGAAGAACTGCTGAATCATATCGAAGATATCAATGATATGTATTGAGCACTTGGGCTGAAGAAATCGGGCTATGGGCTATGGGCTATGGGCTATGGGCTATGGGCTATGGGCTATGGGCT
>CAZFPQ010000145.1:0-17433 GCA_964521065.1 uncultured Bacteroidia bacterium
TTAGCCCTTAGCCCTTAGCCCTTAGCCCTTAGCCCTTAGCCCTTAGCCCTTAGCCCTTAGCCCTTAGCCCTTAGCCACGTTTGACCAAGGCCCAGGTTTTTGCCAACTTTGTAGCCCTTTGGCAAAAAGCTTTTGTCAAACTTGACCTTAAACATAAGCACCCTACATATGTCTCGACATGCCCTGATTTTGGGAGCAAATTCTGACATCGGTCGCGCGATTGCCCACCGTTACGCCAAAGCAGGCTGGGACCTTTATCTGGCCGCCCGGAATGCAGATCGACTAGATGGAGATGTGAGCGACCTCAAGCTGCGTTATGGGATTGAAGCCCGAGCCCTTGAGTTTGACGCTACGCAGTTTAATCAACATATTACTTTTGCTCGGATGTTGGACCCAAGGCCAGAATTGGTCTTTTGTGTATTTGGCTACCTGGGAGATCAAGCGAAGGCCCAAACTGATTGGCAAGAAGCTTCTCAGATCATCGAAGTAAACTACACGGGGGCCGTGTCCATTCTCAATGCCTTTGCTGAAGAAATGCAGGCTCGCCAAAAAGGCGTAATCGTCGGGATCAGTTCTGTGGCGGGAGACCGAGGCCGGGCCAGCAATTACTTTTATGGCAGTGCCAAAGCAGGATTTACGGCTTACCTATCGGGCTTGCGCAACCGACTAAGTGCTCAGCAAACGGGGGTCCATGTGCTTACTGTAAAGCCGGGTTATGTAAAAACCCGCATGACCGAAGGCATGAAATTGTCCCCCTTACTTACGGCTTCTCCCAAACAAGTTGCCAATGACATTTACCGAGCGGTTCAAAATCGGAAGAATACGATCTATTCTTTGTGGATGTGGCGCTTTATCATGCTGATTATTCGCCTGATGCCCGAAGGAATGTTCAAAAAACGAGATTGGTAGCAAAGTGGGTCCTTTCTCCTTTTGGGGGGGAAGCTTTGGACGGAACAAAAAGTGGCGATCTGAAAGTTTTTTCAGATCGCCAACTATATTATATCATTCGGATGATCAGCAAACACCTAAGAAACAAAGGTCACTGCGTAGTAGGCAAGGGACTTGAGAAAGTAGGGGTCTGTTGCGAGCAGAGAGTAGATAAAAATCAAAGTTTCCAACGCCAAAAGTTGGTGGTTAGGTTAAGCGCCAGAAGTCATCATCTACCCTTGGATGCCTTCCGCCTGGTGGATGTCATTCAGACAATCGATCAGGTTGAGGTAGGCCCGGTTCTTAAGGAAATAAAAAATAAATTTTCCTTGTCTTTCTGCGGCCAAAACGCCTTTATCTCGTAAGATACTAAGGTGATGAGAAACACTTGACTGATCTGCATTGAGTCGAGTATAAATCTCCGTAACCGTTAGGCGTTGGTTGTTATCCAACATATCGATGATCGATAGCCTAACTGGATGCGCTACGGCCTTTAGGGTTCTACTTAGAACCTCCATTTGGGGGACTGTCCAGCCCACCTGAACACCATTCATTGACATAGCCTTGAAATTTGATTTTTTGTTCTAACACCGTAGAATGGCTTTTGGTTTGAGATAAATGAAAAAAAAATCATTCATTATCAATAATTTACCTTCTCCTGTCTGATTTTGATAGCATTTTTGCCTCGGCAATTATTAGACGCTTCGGCCTATTTGTTGATTAAAATTTTCTTTATTTCCTGATATGCATTTTCAAAAAGTAAGGATTGTTTATCTGCTGGGATTTAGCTTGATCTTCGGATCCTGCGAACTGCCTCCGCAGTCGGGAAATGGTCAAAACTCTCCTGCTAAGCCGCTATCCCTGCCATCTGGGGGAGGGCAGACCCCCACGGATCCTGAAGAGGTCATCGAAAAGATCGTGGATGGGATCAGTGAAGTAAGCGGGGAGTTGCAAGAGCTTGCTCGCCCCAACCAGGTTCAAGCCTGGGTGGATAAGCTCATTGTGAAAGCCCAACCGGGCTCGGATATGACACAGATAGGTACCCTGGCCGAAGGGGAGGTGGCAGAATACCTGCACCAAAGAACGGTGAGCAAAACACCCTATACCCTGCGTGGTCAAAGGTATTATCAACCCTGGATCCTAATTCGCACGCAAACTGGCCTATTGGGCTGGGTGCACGAAGGGGGAGTACGGTATATTCAGCCGGACTTCATGAAGTGGCTGTCTGGACAACAAACTCGGCCTGGAGCTCGGGTAAGGGGGGCAGATTTGCCAGAAAATCCTCAAACGGATCGCAGTGTGATTCCTGGCAAAAAAGTCGGCCCCATTACTTTACATACCAGTGAAGCAGACTTGATCCAGCTGTATGGACCCAACAATGTAGGTCGGAGCAAGGTGAAAAAGCCCGGTGCATCAGCTGAGTCTTGTACCGTGGTCTTTCCCAATACCAAAGATGAAATCCGTATCACTTGGAAGAATGCCCAAGCTCATAGCGAGGTGTCGGCTGTATACATCATGAACGTAGGCAGTAGCTGGTTTACGCCGCAGGGACTGCGCATGGGGCTGTCATTGATGGAATTGACTAAGGTCAACCAGGCTCCTGTAAGTTTTTATGGTTTTGGCTGGACCTACGCAGGTACGGTAAAGGGTTGGGGCAAAGGCAAGTTGGCCCCTTATAGCAAAGGTTTCTATGTGATGCTGTCTCCTGGGGACCAAGCCGCCAGCTCTGGACTGGCTTCCTATAAAGGAGACAAGACCTATAGTTCTAATCAAGCTGGAGTGGAGAACTTGGATCTGCACATTAACCGATGGGTTGTATATTTAGATTAAAGTAAAATAGAGCTCTCTTCAAGTCCGATTTTCATCCACTGATTCGGAATTGGTATCACGATTGCTGAATAATCTGCATTTTGCATTTTCATGAAAGACCTGATCAAAAAAGTTCGAAAGCTCGAAATCAAGATTCGAAAGCTGGTAGACAACACCTTTGCTGGAGAGTATCACTCTGCCTTTAAGGGCCAAGGTCTAGAGTTTGATGAGGTCAGACCCTACCAATATGGCGATGACGTACGAAGCATCGATTGGAATGTGACGGCCAAAACGGGAGAAACCTATATCAAGCAGTTCCGCGAAGAACGCGAGCAGACGCTCTTTGTGATGTTCGATGTAAGTGGATCGGGAGATTTTGGGCCAGCAGAAGAAAATAAGCGGCTGATTGGTATGGAAATCGCCTCTATCTTGGCGTTTTCGGCTTTAAAGAACAATGATAAATTTGGTTTGGCTACATTCTCAGACCGAATAGAAAAGTATTACAAGCCTAACAAGGGCCGCAAGCATATTTTGAAAATCGTGCGCGGGGTGTTGTCTCATACCAACCGAAGTGAGCAAACCAGCATTCGCTTCATCCTCGATTTTGTGAAAAATACCCTCAAACGGCGGAGTATCTTATTGTTGATCTCAGATTTTTTGGACGAGAATTATCATCAATCTCTGATTCAACTCAGCCGGAAGCATGAAGTTATTTTGATTCGACTCTTTCATCCCAATGAACTCTTTGAGGCTGGATACGGGACCATCCCTGTGGTGGATATTGAATCACGCCGCCAGCGCTGGCTCAATGCGGGGGATGTGGGCTACCGGCGACAACTCAACGCCAACTTTGAAGCCATTGAGCAAGAATTAAAGGATATTTGTACCCGAAATCGCATTGATTATCTTTCGATCAATACTCGAGAAGATTATATTCCAGTGCTAGAGCGATACTTCAAAAAAAGAAACCAGGTACGCCATTCTCGTAGATCCTTGGCCACCGTTTGACCATTTCTTATGCGCATACTTCGCCGAGTTTGCTTTTCCTTGCTTCTAATTATGCCTTGTTACGTGTTGGCTCAGGTCGACAGGGTTGAAGCAAGTCTGAAGTTTGAGCGTGACTCTGTCAAGCTTGGAGAAGTCATAGAGTTGCGGATGACCTTGGTCCATCCAAATAATACCGAAGTCTTCTTCCCTTCTCGCCGTCGGGATTTCTTGCCATTTGAATGGATTGGCAGCGAACGCTTACCAACAGAAAAAGAAGGGAATTCTTCCACAGATGTTGTCGTTTATCAGGTTCGCACCTTTGTCCTGAGTCCCTCACAGGGAGTGAGCCTCCCTTATGGATACCAAAGTGAGACGGATACCTTGCGGGAACAGGTAAGGAGTAATCAGGTTCAGCTGGTCGAGATGATAGATGAATTGAACGATACTTTAAGCTATCAAATCGATCCGACCTTAGCTTCTTTAGGCGTAGAAGATGATTCCAGTGTGTGGTGGTTTTGGGTCCTGGGAGTATTTGCTCTTTTGGGTCTTTTGGTTTGGCTGTTACGCCCCGTCGTCCTCAAGTTGCTGCGCCGGCGCAGTCTCCTCAACGAGTGGACCCAGCTTAAGAAAAAGCTTCAGCGCCTGCCCCAGGAATCAGAACAGGGCCACCTATTTGACCAGATGTCTCGGTTGTGGAGGCAATGGCTAGACCCTCAAGAAAACTGGGGTTTGCTAACCCTTACCACTACCGAACTTAGGCAAAGATTACCGCTGCTAAGTCACCTGCTTGAGCGGGACCGCGAGGTTCTAATCGAAATTTCTGAAGCTACTGACCAAGTAATTTATGCTGGGAAGGACTTGGGTTTGGAGCGGATTCAGGAAATGATCAAGCAGTTGATGCCAATCCTACAGCAAGAATACAAGCGTAGGGACCTCCAAGTAAGAGAGTCTTGAACCAGCTTGAGAAAGGTTGGGGTTTTCCTATTGTTTGAAAGCTAATATCCTCTTAGTCATAACTTGGCAAGGGCTCACGAATTTGTGCCGCAATTTCCTGTGCTGCTTCCCGTATGGTCTTGATATCCAGGGTCATTAATTGGCCTTCTTGTAGCAACCACCTGCCGTCTACCATGACCTCCCTTACATCTGCTGACTTGGCCGCGTAAACTACCTGTGAATAGGGGTCATATAGGGGAGTAAGGTGGGGCTGATTAAGGTCGATGGCAATTAGGTCGGCTGCCTTTCCCGCTTCGATGCTGCCAGTTCGCTCCGCAATTCCCAGGACCTTAGCTCCCTCAATGGTCGCCATGGCCAACACCTGTTTGGCAGGGAGCACGGACGGGTCCATGGCAGTGACTTTATGTAGACGGGCGGTCAAACTCATTTCCTCAAATAAGTCTAGGCTGTTGTTGCTGCTGGCTCCATCTGTTCCTAGACCTACCTCTACACCTGCTTGAAGGAGGGCTGGCACGGGGGCCACTCCGCTGGCTAGTTTAAGGTTGCTTTGTGGACAGTGGGCAATGCCGGTGGAGGTTTTGGCCAGCAGCTGCATGTCTTCTGATGTCAATACGACCCCATGAGCAGCAATGGTGTAATTCGAAAGTATTCCCTGTTGCTTGAGATAGGCCGTAGGACTCATTCCCTTTTGATCCCGGATTAGGGCGTCCTCCGTCTGGGTTTCGGCCACATGAATGGTTAGAGGTAGCTGATATTGCTTGGCCATGGCCTTGCATTGTTCCAATATCGACTCGTCACAGGTGTAGGGTGAGTGGGGAGCTACGATTGGGGTGATTCGAGGGTGGTCTCCAAAAATTCTTATCATGCGCTTGGTCCGCACCATGGCTTCCTGGGGAACTTTGGCACTTGGAGTAGGGAAACCCAAAATTCCTTCCCCGAGTAAGGCCCGCATGCCTGCCCGATCTACCTCCTTGGCAATGCCATCTTCAAAAAAATACATGTCGCAGAAGGTTGTAATCCCGCCCTGGATCATCTCCGCCATGGCCAACTGAGTTCCGACCATGATGGCACTGCTGTCCATAAACTGGGCTTCTGTAGGCCAAATGTAGGTTTCTAACCACTCTTGTAAAGGGAGGTCATCAGCCAAGCCTCGCAGCAAGGTCATGGCGGCATGGGTATGGGTATTGATCAGACCTGGAAGGACGAGCCTTCCTTGGGCATCCCAGGTTTCCTCGGCTTGATAGCTCCCCTGTAGAGAATCCGTTGTTCCGATCTGTAGAATGGTTCCCTCTTTGATGAGGATGGTCGCATTGGGATAAATAGACCAAGCGGAGTCCATGGTGATAAGGTAGGCCTGTCGAATGGCCAAGTCAACCTGAACCAAAGAAGGGACTCCTGAATTTGCTTGGTAGTCAGGGTTTTGACAGGAATATAATCCTAAAATGAAACCTGATAGCAGAAAAATCCGAATACCTGAAAAGTTGATTCGTTCGTGAATCCCTACTCGTATTGATTCCATCAATTGGTGAGTTAAATCGTACTTTGGAAGACTAGAAAGGTTGAGGCTAAGCTTAATAAAAAGCAATGGTTTTTCCTTCAATCCTTCGTTAATTGTGTTGCAAATGGCTTGGGCTTAAAGCTGCTTTCATAAATAATATGTTTACCAAGCCAATTAACGATAGCCTGATATGAACCACTTCATCCCACGTCTTCTGACTGTTTCCTTTTTGATGAGCTTGCTTTGCTTTTCGCAGCCTGTATTCGCCCAAAATGGAGCCAATATAGAGCAGGAGCTAAAGACCCTTATCGAAAGCTTTGCTACCAACTACGAGTCACTTCCTCAGACCAAAAGCAAGCAGAGCGTCCTCAAATTCGTAGAAAAGGACCTCACTTTCTCCATCTTTGTCCTAACCATCTCTGGTAGTAGCCGCGCCCAAAGAGGCAACTATGCAGGCTTTGAGGGATACCTCGACAATGTATTGCGGGCAGAAATTGAGACCCTGAAGTACGACGTCTCCAATATCCGAGTGACCCAATACAGCGAGACCAATGGAACTGTGGTCTACAGCGTAAATTACGAAACCAAGCAAGTTGACGGACTTTGGGTAAAAGGAAAAGAAACCGTGACCATGGCCTTGGAGAAAGTAGATGGAACGTGGAAAATTGCTTTTTATAACATCATCCAGGTTGAGGATGAGAAGTTAAAAGGGACCTGTTGGTGCGAAATTTTTGCCTCTCAATCCAAAGAAGGTCAGCTGGTGGTAAAGACCACCATTCCTAGCGGCCGCAGTTATACCACCCACTACGACAACTTTGACTTCAAGTCGGTAAACGGTGAAACCCTGATCTCAACGGGTTCTTACTCCTTCAAACGTCTTAACTCAGGCCAGCTTGTTGCGCTGGAAAATGGAGAGGAAATCGAATTAGGGATGGTCCAAAATCGCAGAGAAAGCGTATTGGCCGTGATCCGGAATTACATCTACAAGGATAGCTGCGCGCGCCTTAAGGTGAAGTAGCCCCGATGAGATTTCATCTCTGCATCAAAAACGCGGTCAGGTATACCTACCTGACCGCGTTTTTGCTAGGAAAGGTAAGTATCCGGTTCCATCATGCTGGCTTCCCCCTATCTTTGAAGTCCTTCGAAGCCAAACCCTCGGGCGGTTTTTGCAGTTTCTGATTTATGATGCAATCCTCTTTGCTGCTCATCAGTGGTTTACTAGTCTTGACCTCCCTACAGTCCTGCCTTGATGCACAGAATCGTACCCGTTTGGAGCTTCAATCTTTATCGGAGACGGAATATCAAGGCAAAAAAGTGGAAAAATCAGAAGCTGAGTGGAAAGCCCTGCTCAGTCCTCAAGTCTACCAAGTCAGCAGGGAAGCAGGAACTGAGCGTGCGTTTACGGGTAATTATTGGGACCACAAGAGGGACGGGGTTTATACGTGTATCTGTTGTGACCTCCCCTTGTTTGATTCCAGTACCAAATTTAGATCTGGGACTGGCTGGCCTAGCTTTTACGATGTGATTGATAAAAGTCATGTGGACTCGGGGCGGGACAGCAGGTACGGAAGAATTCGAACCGAGGTACTATGTGGTCGCTGTGATGCACACCTCGGCCACGTATTTCGGGATGGCCCTGCACCTACCGGGTTACGCTATTGCATCAATTCGATTTCACTGAAGTTTGTGCCTAAGCAAAAAGATGGTTAGTTCATTAGGTCGCGACTGCTGAAGAGAAAATTTTTGTCACCTAAAATAGCCAGAGATCTACTGGAAGATTGCTAGGCTTTTTGTTTTTTCGAAGAGTGAAAAAGATATTCTTCCTTGCGACCTGGCTCCTGACCTTGACTGCCTGCAAAGAGGCTGCACCTACGCCCCTTTTTACTCCTGTCTCTCTGGGACTTACCCCAGAAATTGATCTGAGAGATGTATACTTTCCACATCCGGACACGGGCTACGCTGTAGGAGGGTTCCGCTTCGAAAGCACCACCTTATTGCGAAGCCAGGATGGAGGCCAAAACTGGGAACCCCTATTTCCCATCGACACCATAGACCGGGTAATGTACACCCTTTTACAGGGGCAAGCCGGACAAATATTAGCGGGAGGTCTTCACGATGAGTTGTTAATGCTGAACCCTGGTGAAGAAGATTGGCGACCTCGCTTGGTTTTCTTCAATATCAAATGGCAGCCGATCCGCGATTTCGCCCAGATTGATGACAGTACCCTAATAGCTGCAGCTGGAGGGGGATATGACCGAGGCATCTTGATGCATAGCCGCAACGGTGGATTGAGTTGGGGGCTGATAGATACGTTTAACCTTGAATTAAGGGCCCTCGCCTTTCCTGAGCCTAATACCGGTTTTGCCGCAGGTTTTGGGGTAATCTATCGGTCCCTAGACCGTGGGATGACTTGGGAGCTGACGCCTGCGGAAGGGGACTTTTTCGTTTCCCTGGACTTTCCCACCCCTGACGTGGGTTATGCCGCGGGCCGTGGGGGGACGCTGCTCAAGACCCAAAATGGTGGCGACACTTGGGAAGTCCTACGCAATGGAAACAATTTGCTGTCAGCTGGCCATCGCTATTCCAAGCTGTTTTTCCTCGACGAGGAAACAGGGTATGTAGTTGGAGATCGAGGCTTACTCCGCAAAACCAGTAACGGAGGAAATACTTGGCAGACCTTGGACCTCGGAATCAAACAGGATCTGTTTGGGATATATGTTTTTCAGGAAGGCAAAGGGATTGTGGTAGGAGATGAGGGGATGATGGGATGGTTTGAAGAATAAAAAAACAGGCCCCAAAGGGCCTGTTTACCAAATAATCTATTCCAAAACGATTACTCCTCCTCTTCGGGAGCGATCGTAAATCCTTCTAGGAAGTCGGTGGCGTAAACTCCAGAACGGAAGCGTTCATCCTGCATCAATTGTTTGTGTAAAGGAATGGTGGTTTTCGCCCCTTCAACGATAAATTCGTCCAAAGCCCTAGACATTCGAGCGATGACATCATCTCGGGTAGGGCCCGAAACAATGAGCTTACCAATCATCGAATCGTAGTAGGGAGGAATGATGTAGCTAGAGAAGGCGTGGGTATCAACCCTCACACCATGCCCACCAGGCTTGTGGAAATAGATGATCTTACCGGGAGAAGGGCGGAAATCGTTGTATACGTCTTCGGCGTTGATCCGAACCTCCATGGCCCAACGGTTTTCTATGCGCTTGTAGGGCTGGATGGTTTCTCCGGCTGCTACCCTGATTTGTTCACGGATTAGGTCCACGTCGTATAGTTCTTCCGTGACTGGGTGTTCCACTTGAATCCGGGTATTCATCTCCATGAAGTAGAAGTTTCCATCCTTGTCATAGATGAACTCCACGGTGCCAGCCCCTTCATAGCTCACGAATTTAGCGGCGTTGACCGCTGCTTCGCCCATTTCTTTGCGCGTTTCTTCACTTAAAACGGGGCAAGGAGCTTCTTCTATGAGCTTTTGGTGACGGCGCTGAACGGTACAATCGCGTTCTCCGAGATGGTACACATTGCCATGCTGATCAGCCATGACTTGGATTTCCACGTGACGTGGCTCGAGTACAAATTTCTCCAGGTAAAGACCATCGTTACCAAAGGCCGCACCAGACTCAGCGCGGGCACTGTTCCAGGCCTCTTCCATCTCTTCGGCCTTCCAAACTTTACGCATTCCCTTTCCACCACCACCTGCGGTAGCTTTAAGTAGGACAGGGTAGCCGATGTCATTTGCTTGAGAAATGGCTTGATCTAGGGATTCAAGCAATCCTTGGGAACCCGGTACCACTGGTACCTTTGCTTGGCGCATAGAAGCCTTAGCCGTGGCTTTGTCACCCATGGCGTTGATTACTTCAGCGCTGGGGCCAATAAATTTAATTCCGTGATCAGCACAGAGCTGAGAGAAGTCCGCATTCTCAGAAAGGAATCCATACCCCGGATGAATGGCGTCGACGCCTGTGATCTCGGCAGCCGCAATGATATTGGCCATGTTTAGGTAGCTTTCCCGGCTGGAAGGGGGGCCAATACAGACGGCCTCATCGGCAAATCTAACGTGCAGACTTTCTTTGTCAGTGGTAGAATAAACCGCCACGGTCTCGATGCCCATTTCCCGACAGGTGCGGATTACGCGTAAGGCGATCTCGCCACGGTTGGCGATGAGTATTTTATTAAACATAGGTGAAAGATCTAAGTAGTTGGCAGATGAGGCTAGCCCGCAGGCTCAATCAAAAAGAGCACCTGATCGTATTCTACGGGTTGTGCGTCTTCAACCATGATTTTCACGATTTTGCCATCTATCTCAGACTCAATCTCATTGAAAAGCTTCATTGCTTCAATGATACAAAGTACGTCACCTTTCTGAACGCTATCACCGACTTTCGCAAAGACTGGTGTGTCAGGGGAGGAAGCCCGGTAGAAGGTACCGATCATAGGCGACTTAAACTCTACTAAGTTACTGGGCTCTGCTTTTGGGGCTTCGGCGGGAGCATCAGCGGTTACAGGGGCACTTTCGACAGGAGCAGCGGAAACAGGAGCAGGACTAGGTGCTGCTGCAACCGGAGCAACCGCTGCCTGAGCTGCTGTGTAAATGACGCTGTTTTCTGGAGACTTACGCTTGATCTTGAGCTTGAAGTCCTCATGCTCAATCTCTACTTCAGTCAAAGTGCTTTTATTGACCAGCTTAATCAGGTCTTGAATTTCTTTAAATTCCATAGCTTCGGGATTGGGGGTGATGGAAAATTATTCTTTAACTCGCTCCATGTAAGACTTGGAAGCCGTATCGATCTTTACCTTATCGCCAATATTGATGAATAAGGGAACTCTGATCTCGGCCCCACTGCTCACGGTAGCAGGCTTGAGGGTATTGGTAGCGGTATCACCTTTGATGCCTGGCTCGGTATAAGTGATTTCCCGAATGACGTATTGAGGCAAATCAATCGTTAAAGGCATATCGTCTTGCATGTTGAACAAAACTTCCACTGTTTCTCCCTCTGCCAAGAGGTCGAGATTTTCGATCATCGCAGCATTGACGGAGATCTGTTCATAGGTTTCCGTATCCATGACTACCAGCGAATCGCCATCCTCGTAGAGATACTGAAATTTGCGACGTTCAACCCGGATATCGTCGATTCGCGAAGATTTGTTGAAGGTATTCTCGATGACCTTGCCAGTAGTCAAGCTTTTGATTTTGGCACGGACAAAGGCAGCCCCTCGACCTTGCTTCACGTGTTGAAATTCAGTAATGGTGTAGATGTCCCCGTTGTGCCGGAAAGTCAACCCATTACGGATATCAGACATGTTTGCCATAGGAGAAGTTTTTGCTAAATGAGGCGGCAAATTAAAAAAAATCCTGGCTAATCTACCAGGGATGAAGGAGAGAACCAGGCATATACCCAAGATCCATCTCCCAAAGGTAGCCGTTGGGTCGACTTTTCTATTTGGTTGGCTATCAAGAGGCTATCACCCTCCTTTGCGTAGAGGACCTGATCAAAGAAATCGTACTCAAAATCTGAAATATTAGAAAAGTTGAAAATCCTCTTATCCGTGCGGATGAGAAGAGGGTTAGTTCGCTCTTTTCCAAAATATGCTTGCCGGAAGGGAGAAGTCCGTTCTTTGACGATGCTGCTCTGAATCTCAGGTTCGTTGAGGCGATGGGTATTGTAGCTGAGATCTGCCTTAAAAAGGGTGTCTCCTCTCTGGGTATATACCAAGATCCCTTCTCGCTGGTCGATTTGTAAATCTCTTACTTGTCCGGCAAAGTCAACCTCTGCCAGTGGACTGTAAGCACGCTCCTGATAGACCCAGACTTTGTTGGCAGCGGGAAAGTAGAACTGACCTCCTCGATAGGCTGGCTGTCCAGTTACCCCGGGCAAAGGCCTTATGGCAAGCTCTTCTCTTCGTAGATTCAAAAAACCAATATGCTCCTGAACGGTATCCACAAAGGCCAATGTTTGGTCACCCAGCTTTACAAAATGGGCATCAAGGCTATCCAGGCGTATCTCTGAGATCAGTTCCCCGCTTACTTGGCGTTGCTGCAATAGGCGTGGACCGGCCACCCAGATCACCTGACCCCGGCCGTCAAAACCTCCGGTTTCTGATGCCGCCCACCCGAGGCTACTTTGCCAGTTTAAGTCAATTTGCGCGCCCTCGATTCGGAAAATTTGGTGACCTTCCGTGGTCTGCCAGAGCAGAAAAGAAACAGCTGTGCTAGGGGCTAGTTCGTGATCTAACTCAAACCGACACGCACTTACCCCCAACAAAATCAAGC
Source organism: uncultured Bacteroidia bacterium (assembly GCA_964521065.1). Lineage (GTDB taxonomy): Bacteria > Bacteroidota > Bacteroidia > J057 > J057 > CAYVAP01. The sequence continues at coordinate 12,453 of CAZFPQ010000145.1, forward strand.
AGAAGAGGAGCCAGCTATTCCGCTGTAGAATCATAGGCCCATTTGAGGTAAATAGACCCCCAAGCAAAACCTCCTCCAAATGCTGCCAGCAAGAGATTGTCTCCTTTCTTGAGCTTATTTTCCCAATTCCAGAGACAAAGCGGAATGGTGGCGTTGGTGGTATTGCCATAGCGGTCAATGTTGATCATGACTTTTTCTGGGGGAAGACCTGCCCGCTTAGCCGTGGCATCAATGATGCGCAGGTTGGCTTGGTGAGGTACGAGGTAAGCGACATCTTCTCCTGTGAGGCCATTCCGCTTCATGACTTCCTCGGTGATATCTGCCATTCCCGTTACGGCATGCTTAAATACCGTCCGCCCGTCTTGGTAGATATAATGCTCATGGTTGTTGAGGGTTTCTAGCGACACCGGATGGGCGCTCCCCCCAGCTTTCTGCATGAGGTATTGTCCACCTGCTCCGTTGACGGCAAACTCGGCATCGATGATGCCCAGCTCGCTGTTGCTTGGTTCCAGGAGCACACATCCCGCTCCATCACCAAATAGGATACAGGTATTGCGGTCTTCGTAGTTGACCCGCATACTCATGGTATCGGCGCCGACGACTAAGACCCGCTGATGGGCACCAGACTCTACAAACTGGGCGGCAGTGCGCAGTGCAAATAGAAAGCCTGCACAAGCGGCATTCATGTCGTATCCCCAGGCTCTAGTTGCCCCTATTTTATCGGCGATGAGGTTGGCGGTGGCGGGATAAACATAATCTGGCGAAACAGTAGAGCAGATGATCAGGTCAATGTCCTCGGGTTGATAATCGGTTTTGCTCAATAGATCCTTGACCGCTTCTACCCCCATATCTGAGGTGGCTTTACCCTTTTCTAGGATTCGACGCTCCTTGATGCCCGTTCGCTCCCGAATCCATTGGTCATTGGTGTCTACCATGGCTTCCAGGTCTGCGTTAGTTAGGCGCGTTTCTGGTACGTATCCGCCTACGGCGGTAATGATGGCTCTAGGTTTCATCGCTTTGGTTTTTAGTAGCTCATGGGAAGATTTCTAGCGAGAAAAGAATCCTACATGGATATAAGGCCATATGTTTCTTCGATCTCGCATCCTGCCTCTCCCATCTCGCTTCCCATCCTAGGGTAAAGTACCTTCTTTTATATGGGTTTTGCAATAAAATAGCGAGGGGCGATTAACCCCTCGCTAGCTTAGTAAAATCAATTTGATGGGTGATGGGCCAGCGTGATTAAGCTTGCTCCAAAACGGCCTCTTGCTCAGCCAACCATCGTTCTGCATCCAAGGCCGCCATACAGCCGGTTCCTGCTGCCGTTACCGCTTGGCGGTACACATTATCTGCTGCATCACCACTGGCAAAAACACCAGGAACATTGGTGCGTGTGGAGCCCGGAACCACTTTTAGGTAACCTGCCTCATCCATGTCCAATTGGTCTTTGAAGATGTCTGTGCTGGGCTTATGACCGATGGCTACAAAGAAGGCACTGGCCTCAATTTCAGAGTTTTCCCCAGTCTTGTTGTTGTAGACATGGACTTTCTCCACGTTTTGCTCTCCAGAAATATCCTTGGCTTCCGTATTCCAGTAAATCTGGATGTTGGGGGTATTCATCACCCGCTGTTGCATGATCTTAGAAGCCCTCATCTCGTCCCTACGGACCAGCATGTGGACTTTGGGGGACATTTTTGATAGATACAAGGCTTCTTCTGCCGCGGTATCGCCCGCCCCTACTATAACCACCTCTTTTCCACGAAAGAAAAATCCATCACACACAGCACAAGCACTTACACCGCGGTTGGCATAAGTCTGTTCCGCTTCAATTCCTAACCACTTGGCTTTGGCACCGGTGCTGATGATGATGGCATCTGCGGTGTACTCTTCGCCTCCGTCTAACCAGATGCGCTTAGGAGTAGCTTCGAAGTCAACCTTGCTGACGTGCTCATACTTGATGCGGGTACCAAATCGCTCAGCTTGCTTGCGGAAATGCTCCATCATTTCCGGTCCCATGATTCCTTCTGGGTAACCGGGATAGTTTTCCACATCGTTGGTAATCATCAACTGGCCGCCAGGCTGCATGCCGCTGAACATTAGGGGTTTAAGCTCCGCACGGGAAGCATAGATAGCGGCAGTGTAGCCAGCAGGTCCTGATCCGATGATGATCAGCTTCTCATGATTGTTCATTCCGTTAGCCTGACTCATATTGCGTATTAAAAAATTCTAGACTTTGTTGAAATGGATGTTTTTGAAGAACTGAGACCTAGCTTACTTTCCTCTCATACATCCATTTGTTTTTCTGAGGCAAAGGTAAGCATTTAGGCCTAAAATCTCTGTCCGAAAAAAGACATTCAATAATATTATGAACTGATGATTTGTCTGTTCTCTCACTACGGGCTTTCCCTCCTTTTGTTTTCCTCCTAAACAGCTTCTAATGGCAATGAACAAGTTTCATACCCATATGTGACAAGCTGGTTCAAACGCGGACTGAGGGATAGTGTTTGATAAACTCAAACCATTCCTTTGCCGATCTTTGGTTTGCCGTATCCCAGTCCCGCAATATCGGCATCTCAAGCTCTCAATTGAGGTCAATTTTTACTGGATTAAGTATTACCTTTGCCGCATCCCTTTTGCATACCCTCAACTTTCCTCTTCACCAATATGTCCGAGCAGGAAAAACATCTCATGACTTTCCAAAACCTTTGTGTGATTGCTCACCTAGATGGAATTCTTCATCCTGAGGAGAGGAATATGCTGATGGAAATTGCTGAGGGAATGGGGCTACCTGAGGCTCAGACCAGCCGCTTGTTGAATCAAGGAAGCCGCTTGGAGTTTGTCATTCCTCCCACAGAAGGGGAGCGGTTCATTGAGCTACGCATGGTGGTGCTCATGATGCTCACAGATGGTCGCATGGATGAGCGCGAATATGAAGGGTGTAAGCAGCTGGCGGAATTAATGGGAATCGAGCAGCCATATCTAGATGAGGTGGTCGCTTTTTACCAGGAGAAGCAGCAAGAACGTTTGCAACACTTAGGCATCTTCCAAAACCTATACTTGGTAGCGGTGGCAGATGGCTACATCGACCCTCAGGAACAGCAGTTGTTGTTAGACGTAGCCCGTACCTTGGGGCTCAGTCAGCGAGATGTAGATCAGGTGTTGGAGAGCGAAAAACCCTTGGATTTTGTCATCCCCGATGACGAGGAAGACCGATTTTTTGCTCTAAAGAACTTGGTATACATGATGGTGGTGGACGGAAAGGTCGCGCCAGAAGAGTATTCTTTGTGCGTAGAATTTGCGGAGCAGATTGGCTTAGGCAAGGACGAAGTCAACCAGATTGTCTCGGATTATGAAACCTTGCAAACCGAGCGCAAAAACCAGGAAGACGAAGTGCTAGAGCGAAATACCGATGTTTACTTAGATCTCTTTAACGAATTTTATCAGATCGAATTCCCCCCTGAAGAATGGCTGCGTCATATTCAACGGGCCGAGCAGGTTGGTGACTCAGAAGCCCCCGAGGACTTCAATCCAGAGGAAAAATTGGTTTTTTACCGTCTGATGTGGTTGATCTACGTGCGGAGTTACCAACTCAGCGATGAGGCAGAGATGATGGTGCCTTTGTACCTTGATCTCTCCAAAGCCAAGGCCAACTTACAGGACCTCTTTGATTTTCTACTGGATCATGAGCGTACCCATGGAGCCGAGGCCATCGACTTTATCCAGTTATCCCTCGAGCAGCTCAAACAAGAACTCCGGGCTCAACTGGGCAGCTTTATCCGCTAAATCCAGTGAACATTTTTGACTAACTACTCTCATTGATCATGAATCAAAGAACGACCCTTTACCCCTTACATGAACAACTTGGTGCCAAACTCATCCCCTTCGCCGGGTACGACATGCCGGTGCGCTACACGGGGGATAAGCAAGAGCATTTAGTGGTCCGTAATGGGGTCGGGGTGTTTGATGTGTCCCATATGGGCGAGTTCATCATACGTGGACCCAAAGCGCTAGAACTCATTCAGCAGGTTTCTTCTAATGATGCCAGTCGCCTACGACCAGGGAAGGCTCAATATACCTGTATGCCTAATTTTGATGGCGGGATTGTGGACGACATGATTGTGTATCACATCCGTGAGGATCAGTTTATGATCGTAGCCAACGCATCCAATATCCAAAAAGATTGGGACTGGATTTCTGCCGCCAACGAAGGCATTGGGGCAGAAATGATAGATATTTCTGAAAGGACTTCCCTGATTGCGGTCGCGGGTCCTTTGGCCAATGCCACTCTACAAAAATTGGGACCAGAAGGATTAGATATGGCTGCCTTTGGGAACTATGAGTGTTGGAAAGGCACTTTTAACGGGGCTGAAAAATCACTGATTGCGACCACCGGCTACACCGGAGAGCGCACCTTTGAGGTGTTTGTTTACAATGAGCATGCCGAGCGAATGTGGCATGACATCATGGCGGCTGGAAAAGAATTTGGTATTCAACCTTGTGGTCTAGGAGCTCGGGATACCCTGCGCTTAGAGATGGGCTATATGCTCTATGGCAACGACATCAATGATGAGACTTCTCCCCTGGAAGCGGGTCTAAGTTGGATTACCAAGCTCAAAAAAGGCGCATTCAATGGTTCGGACTGGCTAAAAGCCCAAAAGGAACAAGGGGTAGAGCGCAAACTGGTAGGCTTCAAAATGACTGAACGAGGCATCCCCCGCAGTGGCTACACCATCGTCCATGAGGGCAAAGAAGTTGGAACGGTAACTTCTGGAACCATGAGTCCCGTGTTGAATGAAGGAATTGGCCTGGGCTATGTGCCTATAGCTCTGAGTGCTCCAGGGACAGTTTTGGGAATCCAAATTCGCAACAAAACGATCTCTGCTGAGGTGGTAAAACCGCCTTTTTTGAACAGATGAGTGGAGTCCGAGGTACAGAAAACACCTTCACTTCTTAACTTTGTTAACTCCTTAACTCCTTAACTCCT
>CAZFPQ010000146.1:0-17336 GCA_964521065.1 uncultured Bacteroidia bacterium
CGATTTTCCTCGAAATAGCCTGCTATTCCTCAAAAAATCTGCTTGTCAGAACCCAAAAATCCTGCGTTTGGGCTCGAAATACCCAAACCCAAACAGCCTCTTAAGCAGGTAGACAGAAGAAACCAAGTAAAGTAATGAGATTAATTTAAATTGTTGATCGTCAGCACAAAACCGTCTCGCATCTCGCTTCTAACTTCTCGCTTCCCACTTAAGCACTTGGGTAGGATAAATCGAGGTATGGCTGTAAGAATGAATAACTGTCACCACATACCCCGTTCTCCCGTACCCCGATTAGCGTTTTTATGTCCATTTATTTAAGGTTTCCAATATCCCAGCGATAAAGCCTAAGATTCCCTTCTCGCTTGATCTCTTTCATGTTGTAGCGTTCAATGATCTCATGTCCCGTTTGGAGCAAGGTCCAAGCCGGCTCCAGTTGATTCCCGCTTAAGGGACGCTTCCCGTTGTAAAAATCCTCGTTGTACAAAATCAGCAAAGGGCGTTCATCGATGGCTTGCAACAATTCTGGGGAAATGCCTACTCCCGTGCTGTCGCCTTGCAAGAGAGAAATGAGTTGAAGGGCGTGATCGCGGTTGCCTCGCGCAAACTTGCTGGTGATGAGAGGAATATCAGCCCATCGCTGGAGTTGAAAGGTCTGAGTAATGAGGTCATCAAAACCATCTACCGCATAGTGATTGTCCCCTGCTCCTTCATGAAAATAGGGTATAGAGAATGCGGCCTGATAGGAATCTGTATCTACTCCTTCTAGCAACTCATCGATGGAGGTGAGGTCGGAGCGGTAAAGCAAGTTGGGCCGCTGCCACCTATGGGCTTGTTGGCTAGCATCTTTTACGTCTACTGCGAGCATCACGATTAAGCCTACGGCCAAAATCCTTAACCAGGTGATATTTTGCCCCTTTAACCAGCGATCAAACAGGTAAATGGCAGTCAAGTTGAACCACCACCAGCCTATGAACCCAAACCGACTGACATCCCGGAATTGGGTAATGCGGTCTGTGAACTTGTGGAGGTAGTAAAATAGATTGAGGTAATTGTTGATCAGATAGCGGTTGTCCCAAAGACTGATTTTTTCGCCCAATGCGATGAATACTGAGACAGCTGCCCCCACCCCTAAAAACAGCAATACCCTTCCTTCAGCATGCTCGCGTAAGGTGCTTCGTACTGGAAGCGCGGCACTTCGTTTGGCCCAATAAACCACCAACATTATTACCACCAGGAATAAGGCAAAATTCCCTAGATAAGCATGTGATCCATAGGAGTTGATTTGTTGATCTTCGATAATGAAGCGGATTCCATTCCACTTGTGAGATGTATAGTAGCCCGAAAGTTCAAACACCCAGCGGTCCCAACCATAGCCTTCCCCTACCGAGCGGCGGAAACGAAAATATCCATCTGTGAGGCGGACTAGCGCCAGAACTACCATCCAAGGCGATATGGTGGCGGTGAAGGCATAACCAACGGTAGGGAGTAGGTCACGGTGCTGACGCCATAAGTAGATGAAGTAAGCCAGCAGCATAAACCCTAACACAAAAGTAGTAAGCGGCAGCCAATAGAGGTGTAAAAAAGCGGTTAGTGAAACCAATACGGCATAAATAATGGCCCATCTCCAAGCCGGTTTTTTGGCTTCATTGGCTTGGAAAATCCTGATCCCCGTATAAATGGTGAGCAGCAAGGGCCAAGAGTAGGAAAGGTTCATCTGCCCTCCTGCCAATTTGATGATTTCTCCATTGATCCAAGGCAAGGCCAGGGCAAAAATAAAGACCCGCCAAGGCTGGATGTTCAAACGGTGTAGGATCAGAAAGACCAAATAGGTACTCAGCAATCGACCCAGAATGATGAAATAGTTGAATACGTCAACCGCATGGTCACTGAGATCTACTAGGTAAGTGGAGATAAGGCGCGTAACAAAGGCAAGGAGAGGAGTGCCGTCAGTATACAGGACGTATTCTCCATAGGGATAGCCCACCTCTTCGACTTTTAGCCAGCTTTGGTCGGGGGATTGCTCAACGTAGGCCTGGAAAAAGTAATATTGACGCATGCCATCGTAGAAGTTGGCAAACATGTATTGCCCAGGTTCCTTGAACATGTCGTCAAAGGTGAAAAAGAGGATCAAGGCCTGGCCGATGAGCAGGAGGGTCAGCCAATAGCCACGGGGCCATCTTTCTTGCAGTCTTGCCATGGCAGCAAGTTACAAGGGGATGAGGGAATTTCCTTCTGTAGGGGAAGTAGACTTTGAGTCAAAATCAATGAAAAGACGAAGAAACTTGGGGGTCGATCGCCTTGGCCATATTGACTGGGTAAGCTGAATCCATGGTTTTCATGGACTTCTATTGGCCATGGCAAGCTGTAAGGTCTCAGGGGATAAGGGCTGAATGGGTGACATGAACAGCAAATCCCCTAAAACCAGATGGCAATAGGGGATTTTTATTTTCTGGGTTCTCAAACTCCCAATATCTGGGACACTCTAGGCCTCACCTCAGGCTTTCTCGCTGATTTCTTCATTGACTTCATCAAAGAAGCCTTCGTCAACCAAAATACGGCCACAGTTCTCACAGTGGATCAAGCGACGACGCTGATTGAGTTCGATGTGAACCTGAGGGGGGATGATGGAAAAGCATCCGCCACAAGCATTACGGTCGGTGCTTACCACGGCCAAACCGTTGCGCATATTGCTACGGATCTTACGATAGCCTTGCAGAATACGACCTTCAATTCCCTCTTCAGCGGTTGTAATCTGTGCAGCAAGGCGCTTTTCCTCTTGCTTGGTTTCCTCAATGATGACTTCAAGCTCTTTTTGCTTGTCTTCGAGTTCTTTCTTCTTGTCTTCTACTCGTTCCGTAGTAGTGCCCAGCAATTCTTCTTTCTGCTCGATTTGCTCGCCGTATTGGCGGATCTTTTTCTCTGAAGTCAAAATTTCCAGGTTGGCATACTCGATCTCTTTGCGAAGAGCTTCGTACTCCCGGTTATTTTTGACATTCATTTGTTGCTCCTCGTACTTCTTGATCTGAGCACCAAATTCCTGAATCTTTACCTTGCGCTGAGCAATCTCATCGGTAAGACGCTTGATTTCATCTTCAATGCGTTGCTTGCGGGTTTCTAGTCCTTCCAAGTCGTCTTCGAGGTCGCTTACTTCTTCTGGTAGACTACCCCTTAGACGGTGAATTTCGTCTAATTTTGAATCCAGTACTTGCAGCATCGTCAGAGAATGGAGTCGTTCTGCTACAGGATTTCTTTCCATATGGCTATCTATTTGAGGGTCAGAAATAGCTGACCGGATTGGTGCGGATTGCTGATAAATGAACCGCGAAATTAGCAAATTTATTTGATAAAAATCTAGCAATTAATTCTGAAGTGAATTGCTCTGATTCATAATGGCCTATATCTAGCAGTAAGAGCTGATTATCAGAATCAAAAAACTTATGATAGGTGATGTCTGCTGTTACCAACGCATCAGCCCCTCGCCTGATTGCATCAGTGGTTAGAAAGCTGCCTGAGCCTCCACAGATGGCTACCCGCTGGATCTCCGTTAAGTCGGCGTCGGCATACCGTATGCCTCCACAATGGAAACGGTCCTTGACCAGCTGCAAGAATTTCTTCTTTGACAATGGCTGTGGCAGTATGCCAATCAGACCAGAGCCATAATTGGGGTCATGCTTAGGTCTAAGAAATTCAAGCTCATGGAGTTCCAATCGCCTTGCCATTTCATCATTGACCCCTTCGCGTATGTTGTCAAGGTTGGTGTGGATGGCATATAAAGCAATATCGTGTTTGATGGCCTTGATCAGGGTGCGACTAACGTAATCTTCTGGTACGAGCCGCTTGCGACCTGTGAACCAGATCGGATGGTGGGTAACGATGAGGTTGATATCACGCTCAATAGCTTCTTCAACTACAGCTTCTGTTACATCTAGGTTGATCAATACCCCTTTGGCTTCCCATGCCTCGTTACCGATTAAAAGGCCTACGTTGTCATAGGATTCAGCTACTGGAGGAGGAGCCCAAACTTCTAGGGCGTCGGTGATTTCTTTGATGGTCATCTTTTTAAGATAATAGATTCGAGGCCGACATGTTGTCAAATAGCTGACGAAAGTAGGTCCATACCGCTAATTTCCTCACGCATGACTTGTAACACAAGGGTTTGATCATACATGGCATCTATCACAAAAGGCTGATCTTGACCCAAAAAACGGTAGATGGCCAAGTCGGTAGGGGGAGTAGGGATCTGATCCAATTGGTCTGGCTCTATCCAGCAAAGCTCGCCTTCATTACATGGCGGCGCTGGCTGAAAGGGGATCTCAGCCTGATAAACATAGTTGATCCAATTGTATTTAGTGGGGGAAGTCTCGGTGAGAATGCCACCAAATTGCATGTGCGTCACCCGAATGCCAGTTTCTTCAAAGGTTTCCCTAAGAGCTGCTTGTAAAGGAGCTTCGTGTGCTTCCAATTTTCCCCCTACTGGCGTAAACATTCCCTGATTAGGAGGATTTTTTCTTTTAAGCAAAAGCAAACGGCCCTCAGATTTCAATACACAAAGGGTAGCGACCTTCTTTAATCCTGGTTTCATCGGGGTAAGCTTTAGCGAAGACTGGCAAAATTAATGGCTCCTTCATCCCAATCGGGTGCCTCTCGCAAAGCGTCCATGACCTCTGATGGATGCTCGACAAAGCTCCACATCTCCAAATGCTTTTCTGCCATGAAATGCTCTTCCACGCAGCGCTCTAGCATGGCTTTAAGCGGATCATAAAAACCATCTAAGTTAAGAATTACAATGGGCTTGGTGAACTGTCCCAATCGCTTGAGGGTAATCGCTTCCAACAATTCCTCTAAGGTTCCGCTACCTCCTGGTAAGGTGATGAGGCCATCTATTCCTTCTAAGAATTTGGCTTTTCGCTCATGCATGGTCTCGGTGAAAATGAAATCAGATACACCGCGATGAGCCCACTCTACTTCATTCATGAATTGGGGCATGATGCCTTGGATCTTTCCCCCCTCCCCCAAGACGGTATCGGCTAGTTTTCCCATTAGACCTGAAGAGCCTCCTCCAAAAACTACGTTGACCTGATTTTTGACCAAATCTTTGGCTAAGTCTTCGGTCGCTTTAAAATATTTGGGATCAATTTTGGCACTAGAGGCGCAGTAGACGCATACTTTCATGATCAAATATAATCAGATCTAAGAAAGCCATAGGGGTGACGTAGATTTATTGCCTCTTCAGTTGAGGTTGATGCTCATGAATAAAGTCAGAGACAATGGGCATTAGGCTATCTTGCCGAGCCAAGATGCTCATGTGCCCACCTCCTGGTATGATCAGCAAACGAGCAGGGCTGATCCGCTTAGCTAGATCTTGAGCCTGCTCCACCTTGACACTACGGTCGGAGTCGCCATGTACAATTAAGGTCGGAAAGGGAAATAAAGCCGAATCAAGACTCAGGGAAGGGTAGCGCTGACGGTCTTGTACAAAACCAGGCCAACGCAAGCTGCTGGCACCTGCTCGTCTTTGGTAATCTGAAACCATGGCCTGCAAGATATCGGGTCGCTCTGCCAGATAGGCTTGATCACTGGGTGATAAGAGGGCCTCGGGGCCTTCCAAAATCATCTTCTCAGGAGCAAAAGCTAAGGCTTGGCTATAATACCAGTCCAAGAAGTCTTCCCCCAACCAACGGTCAGTCCAGCGACGTGTTTTTCCTTGTTGCGGAACAAGGGCCTTTGTCCCATTGCTTACTGCAGCAATCAGGACCAAGCAGCTGACCCTACTGGGGTAAGTTCGGGCAAAAGCGAGAGCAGGGGGACCTCCTGCGCTAAAGGCTACTACAGCGACTTGGGAAAGCGCTAGGCTATCCAGGAGTTGAAGATAGGTCTGCGAGGATGCCCTATAACTTTCTCCAAGCCTCGGTTCACTTTGGAGATAGCCAGGTCTTGATGGGACAATTAGCTGACAGTTGGACAAAGGAAGCCTTTCATCATGCCCACCCCCCCCACCGTGTAGGTACAGTACTGGAGACCCTGACCCTGAAGCGCGATAATGCAGGGGTCCTTTGGGGAGTTGGATGAAATCTGAAGCCTGGATTTGAGCTCTTTGGCTTGCTTTCCAGTAAGCGAGGTAGAGGCGAAAACCCCCATAAAGGGCAGCCAAGAGCAGGCAAATTATTGATGCTATTTTTCCTGCCCTTTTCATCGCCCTCTAACAATTAATGAACTCCTGGTGGCTAATTCGTTTTGTACTCGCCCGCACCCATCAATCCGTAGGTTCTGCATCAGCGGCCTCACGCAGCTTAAGTTCGGTATCGATACTGGTCTGATTCCGGCGAAGAACCAGGAGCACGATGCTGAGCATTGCCATGGGGGGCGCCATTCGACCTACCTTATCCCCCTCTGCCCCTGAGATGATGGAGTAGAGGATGTAGCCGACGAATAGGAGAATCAATGCACCGATGACGTAGTACAGGGTGTTGAGTGTTTTCTTTCGCTTTTGAAGATCCTCGATTGAATAAGAGGCAAGTTTGTTATCCGCCATGTTGAGAAGGGTAAAGATTGAATCAGGTATTCCTTGCTAGTGAAAATTACGATGGCGTAAGCTCATTCGCAAGGTACTAAGGGCTTGCTATGCAGAAGTCTTCGTTAACCTTTTTTGAACCTCTCGCATGATGATTTCTGCGTGCGCGATCGAGTTTTCAATGAACCATTTACTGGTGAGATTGCCCCCGCAAACTGTGCCTGCCAAAAATATATTGGGCAGGTTAGATTCGTAGGTTTCCTGGTCTCGCACAGGGAAACAGGATTCATCCTCAGTGGTCTCAATGCCAACTTTCTCTAGCCACTGGAAATTGGGATGATAACCGGTCATAGCGAGCACGAAGTCATTGGCTAAGGTAACTTTCCCTTCTGGCGTTTGGATATCCACTTCTGAAGGGCGGATTTCAAGCAGGCTTGATTCAAAATAGGCCTTGATGGAGCCCTCTTTGATGCGGTTATCGATATCTGGTTTAATCCAATACTTGACTCGGTGACTAATTTCCGGCTTGCGGTGTACCAAGGTTACCTCCGCCCCTTTTCGCCAACATTCCAAGGCAGCATCAATGGCACTGTTCGCGGCTCCCACTACCAGTACTCTTTGCTCCGCATAGGGGAATGGATCAGTATAATAATGCTTGACCTTAGGAAGCTCTTCGCCAGGGATGTTCATGAGGTTAGGCTGGTCGTAGAAGCCAGTGGCCACGACCACGCAACGGGCCTGATAGCTGCCTTTACTCGTCTGAATACGGTATCGTCCATTTGATGCTTCTAGATGTTCTACGGGTTCATACAGCTGTACTTGCAGCTCGTAGAGGTTTTTTACCCTTCGATAGTATTCCAGAGCCTCACTTCTAGTGGGTTTATTTCCATGAGAAACAAAAGGGACCCCCCCAATTTCGATTTTCTCCGACGTGGAAAAGAAGGTCATATTGGCTGGGTAATGATAGATGGAGTTCACCAAGACCCCTTTTTCAATGATCAAGTAACCCAGACCAGCTTTTTTGGCTTCGATGCCACAGGCCAAACCGATTGGACCAGCTCCTATGATCAATACGTCCAGTACTTCTTCCATGTACAATTGGTTAAGAATGAAATCAATTGCGGGCTAGTAGCTGGTGCAAAGATCAATAGCGGAGAACTCGAAGTCAACTGGGCTAGGTATAGGAAGGTAAGCCCAGCCCATATTTTTCTGGATTAGTCAACTAGCAGGCCACAGATCGTGGGGCTAAGAGCTGAGCCCATTTACCTGGCCCCAATCAATGCACCGGTCTTCAGAATTGGATAGACCCAAATCTTCTCTTTCTTGTTCGAAGTTTTGGTGGGTGTGAATTTGATCTTGTCTGAGTAGCTGTCGCCGAAAACGCCCCAGATCCTGGACGCGAATAGGCTGGATCCAATCCTCAAATTGGATTTGTTTGGTTTCAAACGAAGAAAGATACTCCTGGATAAACCGGTGACATATCTGAGTTAAGAGCTTGCGTAGTCTTTCTAAGCCTGCTGCGTCACAAGGTCGAGCCAATATGTGCAGGTGTTCTGGCTGCGGGCTGATAACATCAAGATAGATCCCAGAAAGGCGGCAGGCCTTCTTGATACGCTGGGTCAAGACCTGTGCTTTGGCTTCGGGAATCCAGCTTTGTCCTTGGGAACTGGCCCAGACAAGGTGGATCCATTGGGGCTTGAGGTGGGGGTAGCTTTGGATGGTCATAGTATGAAGCGTTGAATGATTAGTTGCAGGGAGCAGCCCAATTCTTTGCTAGAATTAGGTGTGAGAAAAAAAGAAGATCCGAAGGACTAAGAGGTGACTCTATATCTTGGTGCTTTATGGAGTTGTGGCAACTTGAACTTGAGCCGAGGGGCAAGAATCCAAGTGAGTGCCAACGAAACCTGAAGTAAGAGTAAGATGAATCCACCTACTTCCAGCTCAGAGAAGGAGATGCTGGCGTGAGGCAAAGAGGCTACAGTCTCACAAATAAAAACCAGCAGCGTCATAGTTTTATCAAGTAGAAAACCGATGAGGCTACCTATTCCCGGAAGACCAGCCAATATCAGAGCAACAAGCCCTAATCCCATTATGATGGGCAAAAGCCCAGAAATGAGGAGGTTGGTGAGTAGAAAGTAGGTGGGGAATTGACCAAAATAATAAAATACCAGTGGTGCCGTAGCCAAGCTTGCTACCAAACTGACAGCCAACCAACCGTGGATAATGGATACCCACCCAGCATTTTGTTCAGGGACTAAGAAGGGTAACAGCAGGATGATCCCCAATACCGCGGCGTATGAAAGCTGAAAGCTTACTTCGAAAACCACCTGGGGTGAGTAAAGCATTTGCATCAGGGCTGCCAATGAGACCAAGTTAAGCATCTGATATCTGGCCCTAACGATTCTGAAAATGAGAACCGTGCACAGCATGAGTACTGCCCTTGAGACGGCGGCACTGGCTCCGGTAATCAACATATAGCTCAGCAAGACCACAATGATTAGCAGGTCGCGTATCCGTTTGCCCTGGGGTAAGTGAGTAATTGGGTGAAAAAGAAGAGTTAAGAAACCGAATATCATGCCTACGTGTAAGCCTGAGATGGCTAATACATGACTAGCCCCAGCTGTAGCAAAGCTTTCGCGTACCTTAGACTGAAGTTTGCCTTTATCACCAAGGAACATTGCCTGGGCTAAACCAAGTAGCTTGATCTGCGGGAGGATCTTAGCAAGTTGGATATTCCCCCAGGTTTGGGTGCTATGAAAGAAGCCAAACCATGAGGATTTACGGCCCAGATGTAGGTGCTCGTCTACAAATATCATGTGATAGACACCCTTTTGCTGTAAATATGTGAGGTAGCCTGAATAATTGCTGTAAGCAGTTCGGAGTTGCCCGCGTAATTGTAGGGTATCACCCTTTTGCCATTCAGGCTTGAAATGGGGGAAGTAGGCCAAAGCCAAACCTGTTAAGGGGGACCATTGATCTCCATTCCAGTTTCCCAAAATTCGAACCTCTGCCTTGGCCCCTCTATGAGTGGCTTTGGGGATAGTGGTGAGGGTAACACATAAGGTTTGCTCTGAGCAATTTAAACCCTCTAGTTCATCTGGGTTCGGTAGAGCTGGTATGGATTGAAACCTTAGCGCTCCAAGACCAAGCATCAATAAGGCAATAGAAAATGTGGCTATTCCCTCGCTCCTGCGATGTAGCCATCTTTTGTCAAAAAGCAACATGGTCCCAAGTCCAACAGATCCGCCTAGAATCAAGATCCAAGTAATAGAGCCTAGTCCATGAAAGCCTGCGATGCCTAAGCCGAATAAACCAGAAATTTTGAAGAGAGGAGCGTTGCGAAGCGTTTTCATGCCTCCAAACTCTGGAATAATAGCTGGGAGTCTATGGAAAAATGCCGATTTGCTTCACTTGTTTAGAGGATAAGTTGGAATAGGTTTTTCTACTGGATTTCCTGGATATACCTTCCAATAGAAACCCAAGTTTTCTGGACGAATACGTTGAAAATTACTTGGAAAAAAAATCGAATAGGGTCAGCGAAGCGTGTACATCAGCCTGTCTATTTCCTTACTGACCTACCAAACTTATCCTCCAAAGACTTGCCTGAAAACGGTGTCTAGGCGGCTGACCCCTTGAATGTCAATGTGCTTGAATTGGCGTGACAATCCAGTTGCTTGACTTTGGGCAACGAAAATCCGTTCAAAGCCCAACTTCTCGGCTTCTGCGATACGTGGCTCCAGTCTGGTCACCGCGCGGATTTCACCTGATAGCCCTACTTCAGCGGCAAAGGCCGTACTGCGGGGCACGGTCAAGTCATGTAGGGAGGAGATGATGGCACAAACCAATCCCAAATCCACAGCAGGATCTTCGACTTTCATGCCCCCAGTAATGTTGACAAATACATCTTGTACCCCTAGCTTGAAGCCACAGCGTTTTTCCAATACGGCCAAAAGCATGTTCAGACGTCTTAGGTCAAACCCTGTTGCGGATCGCTGAGCTGTTCCAAAGGCCATAGGGCTTACCAGGGCTTGGGTTTCAATCAGTAGGGGCCTCATGCCTTCCATGGTGGCAGCAATGGATACGCCACTAAAGTCCTCTTCTCCGCTACTCAGGAAAATCTCTGAGGGATTGCTCACTTCGCGTAGGCCCGTGGATAGCATCTCATATATCCCGATCTCCATGGTTGAGCCGAAGCGGTTTTTGCTGGTTCGTACTAAGCGATAGCTATGGTGTTGGTCTCCCTCAAAGGTCAGAACTGTATCTACCATATGTTCCAAGACTTTGGGACCTGCTAGACTTCCCTCTTTGGTGATGTGACCGACCAAAAAAATAGGTATGGATAGCTCCTTGGCAGCTCGAATAACCCTAGCAGCGCATTCTCTAATTTGGGAAACGCTGCCGGGAGCGGAATCCAGGGCATCTGAGTAAAGCGTCTGGATAGAATCAATGATGACCAACTGTGGTTGGTATTTCTGAATGAAATCTAAGATCCGATCAAGATTGGGCTCAGCAGCCACATATAGTTGGTCGTTTTGGAAAGGAATTCGCTCAGCCCGCATGCGAATCTGAGTGGCCGATTCTTCCCCAGAACAATAGAGGATCTTCCTAGGAGATAGTTGGAGGGCCAACTGTAGTAAAAGGGTACTCTTACCGATGCCTGGTTCTCCTCCTATGAGCATGGCTGCCCCAGGCACCATCCCCCCCCCCAAAACCCGGTTCATCTCTAGATCTGGGGTGAGTACCCTGGCTTCGGTTTGAGTGTGAATATCTTGCAGTAGGGTAGGCTGGCTTCTTCCTGCCCAGTCTGTGGCCTGGCCAGGGCTACTAAGTTTCGTTTGCCGGCGGTCTACTACTTCTTCTACGATGGAGCCCCAAGTGTGGCAGGAAGGGCATTGACCAGCCCACTTAACGGTTTCTGCTCCACAACTTTGGCAGACAAATATTTTTTTGCTCTTGGTTTTAGCCATGATGCTAATTTAGTCAACATATTTGCATGGGGCAAGCCACTTGAGGGCAAATCGTTAGCAATGAAGTGAATTATTGGGTTAGGGATTTAAATTGAAAAGTCTATTTCTATCATGAACCTTTTCATCATGTTACCAAAGCTATCGATTCTAGTTCTTCTATTGAGTTTGGTCGCTTGCCGATCTAGCTTGAAAGAATTGTCTTATGATCCTCCGGGAGCGATAGATACAAAGGACAAACCCATTACGCTTCAGGAAAAAAAGATTTTTCGTTTTGGAGGAACCTACTTTAGCAATGACTTTGACGGAGCGCGCCTAAATGGGGTGGATTCCATGGGTCCGTCCCTGTACCGACTCAGCATTCTGCCAGAAAATCAACCCATCAATTCTAGCCCCTGGTTTGCCTTGAAAGCCTGGAGCGAAGATTCCGTCTCAGTGGAATTGATCCTCACTTACCCGGGACATCGACATCGATACTGGC
This sequence comes from uncultured Bacteroidia bacterium, assembly GCA_964521065.1. GTDB lineage: Bacteria > Bacteroidota > Bacteroidia > J057 > J057 > CAYVAP01. Next base: position 11,957 of record CAZFPQ010000146.1, read on the forward strand.
CTAAGTTGGCGCAAAAGGATCGGACATGGAGGCCAGTTGAAAGTGAAAAAATCTCCTTTGAATCCGGCAACGCACATATGCAGGTAAGTTTAGGACCGGATACTTTATGGATTGCGGGTCAAGAGCTGCATCCTACAGATTCCGTATACCGTTGGACCAAGCGCTTAGAAGGCATGGGAATGAACATAGATACCCTAGGGTTAAGCCGAGGAGGACGGTGGCTTCCCACCCTTACCGCTGGAAAAACAGAGGCCAAAGACTGGGTATTTATGATGGGACGACAACATCCTCCCGAAATTACGGGATATTTAGCCATGAAGGCCTTTGTCGAAACGGTGATGGCAGATACGGGGTTAGGACCTAGGTTCCGCGAGAGTTTTGGAATAGCCTTTGTTCCCATGCTTAACCCTGATGGAATCGACCTTGGACATTGGCGTCACGGCATGGGGGGAGTAGATCTCAATAGAGATTGGGCCAGCTTTAACCAGGTAGAAACACAACTGGTCAGGGATTATTTAATAGAGCTTAAAAAGAAGAGAAAACGAATCGCTTTTGGGCTAGACTTCCATTCGACCAACCGGGATCTATTCTATGTCTATGACCCCAAAATGAAAACCCATCGCAGGGGATTTACCCATTTGTGGCTAAATCGAATGCAAGAACTCTTGCCAAATTATCGTCCTAAAAGCTCTCCGGTTTCCATGGATTCCCCTTCGGCTAAATACTTTTTCTTTCACCAACTCAAGGCAGAGTTTGTTACCTATGAGGTTGGAGATGAAACTGATAGAATGCTCATCGCTGAGAGGGCCCAAACGGCTGCCTATGCCATGATGGAATTGCTTTTATTAGAGTGAAATATCCTCCACAAGAGCCTTGGCCATATTAGAGAAGAAGGGACTTTAATCCCTAGATATGGGAATTCGGGACAAGAACTAGGGATGAGTTTGAAGTAAACTGACTACTCTTTGCTGCTTACACAGCTTACCCCCATTCTGTTGAGCTTCGCCTTAGTTCTTTTCCTTATTTCATCTCTTCCATTCGAAAAGCTTTGTTCATATAACAAGCGCGGGACTTCCAACAAGGAAATCCCGCGCGAGCTTTATATGGGTAAAAGGACGAAAATGAACAGTACAGCTCTGGATTACATCCTTTTTATGTTCTGAACTTATCGAATTACGGTGATGGTTCGACTTTCTTCTAAATCATTTCCATCCAAATCTGTAGCCCTGATTACCGCGACATATACTCCCTCGAGCACAGGTCGTTGACTCCGCTGGTGAAGCCCGTCCCATTCAAAATCCGGGCTGTTCGACTCAAAGACCATTTGGCCCCAGCGGTTGAAAATCTGGATATTGAAGTCGCGGACATTGACATAGCCAATCTTGTAGCGATCATTTCGATCATCACCGTTTGGCGTGAAAGCAGTAGGAGTGAAGATGTCCACCAAGTATTTCACTTCGATGAGGTCGGTGAGGGTGTTTTCACATCCATTGATATCCACCGTGGTTACGGTAATTGGGTATTTTCCTGGGAATTGATACTCATGAACGGGATTGGCTACCGCTACATTTTCGCTGTTATCTCCGAAATTCCAATCATAGGCTTCTAGGGGAATCGTAGAGCCAACCTTGAACTCAACGATGGCACCAGGAATTTCTACTACCCGGTCACTGGGTACGAGTTCTTGGTCACCTCCATCGTACACGGTTGCAATCAAGGCAGTTCGATCGTTGATACAACCTTGCGGCGATACTGGTTCAATGTAGTAGGTGGTGGAGATTGGGAGAGGGTCAGTAAGCAGTGAGTTGCCGATGTGGAAGGGGAGGCTATCGTTTTCATTGTAATACCAATAGACCTCGACTCCTGGAGTTGATACCGCGAATACCGCAGCTGGCTTTCCAAAACAAACGGAGTCCTCTCTAATTTGGAGTAACTCAGGTTTGGGGTGCACGGTTGCCGTGCGGATGGCCTTTCGGACGCATCCAGAATCTGAGGTCAGGGTTAGTACAACGTTAAACTGACCATCAGTGAGATACTCATGCAGGGGATTCCGCCCAAAGGTCGTACGGCCGTCTCCAAAGTCCCAGAATCTTTCTTGTATCATTCCTAGGGCAATGCTGGAAGTGTCTACGAAAAGAGAGGAATCCAATAGACAAACGGGCTTCACATAGAAGTCTGGGTCTGGTGCAGGATTGATGGTTACTTCTTTAACCACTGTATCAGTACATCCAACGTTGGTTCTTACCACCAAAGAAACAGAGTAGGTACCGTATCCTCCACGGCCATAGCTGAAGTTTGCGTTACGCCCATTGAGGGTAGTACTGCTGTCGCCTAAATCCCAAAAATATTGATCAATTGGAGTCGCAGGATCCGCGATGGACAGAGAGCGGAACTGGGTTTGCTCATTCTCACAAGTCTGATCGTAAGTGAAGTCCGACGTAGGGATTTCGTACACCGTCATTTCAATGCTGGTATCAGCTATACAGCCATTGTTAGATGTGACTTCTAACGATACCAAATATACCCCTGAGCTATCATAGAACCGCTCAGGATTAGCCAAGGTTGAGAAATCATTTGGGTTATTTGGATCTGGAGCAGAACCGAAAGTCCAGCTAAAGTCCTGGACGTAGTCCCGATCTCCAGGCGCCTGACTGGTGCTGCGGAAGAGCACATTTCTACCCGCACAAACTTGATCGAAAGTGAAGTTGGGAATGGGGTTCGGGTGGATAAAAGTAGTTCTTGTAAAGGAATCTGTACAGCCTTGACCGGTGGTGGCTGTAAGGGTAACATTATAAATGCCATAGTCAGGATATACATAGGAAGGCTGATTTCCTACTCCGGAGCCAGTATCATCTCCAAAATCCCAACTGAGTCCTGTGATGTCAAAACCTGGCTCAATGGTAGAGGTGTTGGTAAATGAACTTACTGAGCCTTCACATACTTCATCGACAGTGAAGTCTGCAGTTGGAGAGGCATTGACCACAATGGGCTGAGTAACAGTACCTAGACAGCCTCTATCTGAACTTACTTCTAGGGTGACGTTGTATGACCCTGGAGTATCAAAAATATTCTGTGGGTTTGGTCCAGTGCTGGTATTACCATCCCCAAAATCCCAAGACCATCCCGCAAGAGATCCGACAGAGATGGAGGATACATCCAAGAAATTGGTGCTGCTCCCTTCACAAACTAGATCTGCGGTAAAGTTGGGTACAGGCTCTGGCAACAACGTGACAGTTGCTGTATCCGGGGTGCCTGGGCATCCCTGAGCATCAAATGGGATTACGAAAACAGTGGTATCATTCTGTAATCCTCCTAGGGTAATGCTTTCTCCAATGAAGCCCCCTGCGCTCCAGATATAATTTGATCCGCCTGCGGCTCTGAGGGTGACTGTTCCATTTGGACAGGCTTCTAAGACTCCGGTAATAGTCGCCGGTGGCCCCGTTTGGACAGTCACCACGGTATTGACTGGGTCACTTGAGCAGCCATTGCTAAAGGCTACCACGGAATAAGACTGAGTTTCCTGTGGTGCAACGCGAATAGAGTCGGTGGTATCACCTGTACTCCAGAGGTAGGTAAAGTCCGCTTGAAGATTCCCTGTTACTCTTAGGGTCACTGAATCACCGATACAGATCACAGGGTTACTAGGAGTTAGAGATATTTCTAAGGAAGGATTGATCAACACTTCCGTGTAGTCAAATGTGACGCAAGTACCATCGTCAACCGTTACTTGGTAGAAGAAACTATCCTGGGTGATAGGACCGGGTGGCAAAGAAAAAGTAGGCTGTGCAACAGCTGCATTGCTAAGGTTCGTAGGAGGAGTCCATTGGTAAGTTTGTCCAGGAATGGCTGGAGTTCCCATCTGGAAATCGTCATTCGAACATAGGGTAATATCTGGACCTGCGTCGGCGATGGCGCCGTAGGGCACGTTTACGATCCCGGGAATGATGCTCTGGCATCCAAACGTATCTTGGAGGGTAAGATTTACAAAGTAGTTACCAGGAGCGGGATAGGTATGAATAAAGCTACTATCATTGGTATTGGGATTGTACTGGAGGTTACCATTGCCTGTCCAAGTTACTTGGGTGATGACGCTACTGAACTGACCCGGAACGATGGGTTCCAATATATAAGCCAAGTTGATGTCGTTACAGCCAACCGTATCCGTGACAATCTCGGTCGCAGCCAGTCCATCTTCTACATAGATGATGATGGTGAACTGGTTCGTTCCCACGAGCGGACAGGCATCATCTCTAATGGTCAAAAGGAAAGAGTAGGTACCTCGGGTACCTATAGGAGGAGTCCAGCAAAAACGAGCAGTAGGTTCTGCCCCTATCACAGTATCGGTAACGGTTGGGTTTGCAGCGTCAGTAAAGGTGGCCCCGGGAATAGCTTGATTCCAGATCATGGTGTAGTTCAAGGTCGGATCTTGGCTGACCGTAGGCAGCTCAAAGCAGACTTCTGTGCCAGCACAGGTCCTTACTTCATTATAGGAAATAGGCGTGGCAGGCACTGCATCGGGTCCTAGAGTAAGGTTGGTAATGCCACTGGTGAGTGGGGTACTAGAGGTACAGTTGTTTAGCACCGTTACCTGCATATCTCGGGTTACTTCGCCAATTAGTTGGCCATTTCTCCATTCCTCGACCACTATACAGATTACTCCCACTTCGAGGGCTCCTGTTGGGTTTGGCAAGAAGCTTAGGTCACCTGTAATGGGGTCGATGGTTACTTCCCAAGTAGGACCTAGAGGTTGCTGTGGGCCATAGCCAGGGGCGTAATTCACAATCGCCCCTCCACTACCGAGGCAATCTGTCAAACGATATGCCAAGGAATCTCCATCGGGATCAAAAGCTCCCTGATTGAAGTTGGCAGGTTGACCAGCACAGATGTAAGCAATAGGAGGCAATCCCTCCCCTGAAACTGGATCCTGAAAAACAGGTGAGTTGTTACAAGGGGTCTGGGTCAAATCAATCCCTAAGGTGCCAGTATACAGGCATCCTTTGGACGTGCCTGTGATCGAAGTAATTGCGTTGTTTCGTGCGCAGTTTGAGTATTCTAGGGTTACTGAATCACAAGCAAGGTTACACAAGTCGTAATCATATACATAGACCACTTCTGCACTACCATTGATACTTGGAGAAGTACTCGGCTCACAGGCCGTAGGGTAGGGGACTCCGGGAGGAGGGTTGAGTAGCTGAGGACAAATAGGTGTAACCTCTTTATAGGTATCCACAAAAGAGTTGGTGGCTACAGGTGTAGCACATCCACCAAATGGAACTACATCTAGACCAAAACTTATGCCAGGCAGGTTTGGGCCCTGGTTCGCCGATACAGGCACATTGCTGCTCCACGCACTACCTGTACAGTCATAATAGACTTTCAA
>CAZFPQ010000147.1:0-1851 GCA_964521065.1 uncultured Bacteroidia bacterium
AAAACTTCTGGTTGGCCATGACATGGATAAAAAAGGCCAGAATGGTGAATAGAGTTTCATTACACGTGATCAGCGCTATCTCTGTGGATACTTGCAGATTGATCCGGGAATTTTTGACACCCAACAGCGTGATCTGCTCAGTCAAGCCGTAAGGGCAAAGGTCTCAGAGCTGGGCTATTCCTATTTTCTTTCGGGTGTACCCTACATTCGCACCCGCTATGTAGAGACCATTGGAGATGAACTCATGACCTTTGTCTCTCTCGCGATATTTTTTATTACCAGTGTTTTGTTCCTGATATATCGCAATATATGGGGGATTTTGGTGCCTCTGTTTGCCGTTTTGCTCTCTTTGGTTTGGATTGTGGGGTTTATGGGGGTGACAGGCGAGGATGTCAATCTGATCAACAACTTATTGATCCCATTGACCTTTGTGGTTGGAACCTCGGACGTCATACACTTGACTACCAAATATCTTTCAGAAACCCGTCAAGGTCTCGCTCGAGAAGAAGCCATGCGCCTCACGATCAGGGATATTGGATTTGCCATATTTCTTACCAGTGTGACCACTGCGGTCGGTTTTGGGTCTCTGCTCATCTCACGGATTCCCCCCATACGAACCTTTGGTTTATATGCTGCACTAGGCGTACTTTTTACCTACCTCATCACCATTGTGATTCTTCCCAATGCTTTGTTGAGGCTTTCTCCGGATAGGTTTGGCGACCCTAAGGCCATAGAGAATCTCTCCTTATGGGATCGATTCCTCAGTTGGGTAGATAGATTGGCCAAGCGTCGCCCGCAATGGATAGCTTGGGGCATGGCAGTCTTGTTGGCTACTTGTGCTTGGCTGATCCCTAAAGTTCCTACCGATACCCACCTGATCGAAGACATTGGCAGCAACAGCAATATCCGTGCTTCGATGGAGTTTTTTGAGGAGCAAAGTTTTGGCTTAAGGCCTTTTGAGTTAGGAATCCATTTGAAGGGAGATTCCACTCAAATTACGGACCGAGCTGTACTTGCTGAGATGGCGAAGATCCAAGCCTATCTGCGAACCCAAGCCAAATTTGGCCCCTTTCTATCCGCAGCTAGCTTGGTCGAGCAGGCTAATTTTATTTACTATAACGCTCGTCCTGCATATCGAAAGGTGCCCGAAAAGCAGGAACAAGTTGACAACTATGTCAATCTCTTATTAAGTCAAAATGGCGAAGAGCTATTGAGACAAGTGGTCAGCGAAGATGGCCGCATGGGACGGATTAGCTCCCGGTTGCCCGATATCGGGACCAATGCCTTTGAGGAGATTTATGCCGGATTGGATGAGTTTTTTCATACCCAATGTGATACTACCCTCTTCACTTACCGGGCGACAGGGCATGCCTATCTCACCGAGAGCAACCTGGTATATGTCCGTCGAAGCTTATTGGGGGGCTTGGGCATCGCCTTCGTAGTAGTAGGACTGATCATGGGACTTCTATTCAAGTCTTGGCGAATGTTGTTGATCAGCATGGCGCCCAACGTCATCCCGCTGCTTCTTACTGGTGGAGTTATGGGAGCCTTTGGCATTACCCTGACGGCGTCTACTTCTCTGGTTTTTGTGATTGCTTTTGGGGTGGCGGTAGACGACACCATTCACTTTTTAACTCGCTATCGCTTGGAGCGAAAACGAGGCGTGGATCAGGATGAGGCAATACGACGAACCTTGTTGGGTACTGGAAAAGCGATGATCATTACTTCTCTGGTGCTCATGGCGGGATTTGTCATGTTGTTAGCTTCTGATTTTGGAGGCACTTTTAATACGGGGCTGTTTACGGGCTTAACCATTGTATTCGCTCTCTTTGCCGACCTGCTTTTGTTACC
>CAZFPQ010000147.1:1951-17218 GCA_964521065.1 uncultured Bacteroidia bacterium
AGACGGCTTGATACTGTTAACCCAATCTCATTATTCGGTTCCTTCTGCCCACCTACTTAAATACTTCGTGAATCGTAATTTGTGTCTTCCTTCTTGAATGTGATTTTTGTAGCTATGAAGCTTGCTCCTACTTTCACCATCTTGTTCTGTTTCTTGGCGTTGTCATTTCAGGCTCAAAAATCGTTGGCTCAGTCTGCCTCTGAAGCAGCCTTGCACCTACGCAGCATATGGGGAAGCACGCCTCAGGATAGCTTGTTCCTAGAACATATGCTTCAGGGGCTTCTGAAGGATTCACCTGATCAGTCATTTGTCAGTAACCGGGAGCTCCTGAGACCTCTTTGTGTGTCGTCTTGTGCCCAAGACTCCATCGTGATACATGATACTTTACAAGGGGGCGAATGGATTACCCTTCGTCTTACCCTGAGTGCTTTCGAGCCAGATTCTCACCTAGTTGAATATGCACCAGGCCTGGATAGCTTGATCGAGGCCATTGATGACCGCCCTGCTTTTGGGGCTATTGACAAGCTACCTGAGAACCAGATCAGCAGTATGTCTCTCTGGATCGACGAGCAAGAAGTTCTCATCCCTCCTTCTGCCTTTCGCTGTTTTTATGAAGTAAACCTCTGCGGAATGGAGTATTTTCTCCAACCAGCGATGTCTTATCCTTCCTTAGATGAAAATTACCTCTACCTCTATTTGTACGGAGGAGAGGGGGCCGGTACCTACCTAGCTAAATTGATCTTTGACCGAGATCGTTACTTGACTCGCATAGTGGCTGAGTATCCCCTACTGCAAAAGACACAAGCGATCAGGCCTGATCTAGTAGGGTTTTGAAGGCAAGAATATAGGTAGCATGCGTCTGCTTGCTCTACCTTAAAATCTTTTTGAGCCGCAGGTCAAAAATCAGTAAGGCATTAGGAGGTACAGATGGGGGTCGTCCTGTAGCCCCATATCCTAAATTGGGTGGGACGAAAATGCGCCAAAATCCTCCCGGTTTCATGCCCGTGAGTGCTTGGCTAAGGCCAGGAATCACTTCGTCAATTTTCATGATAGCCCCTTCGTCTTTGGCTCGGTCAAACTCATTGCCGTCAATCAGATAGCCAATATATGATACCCTCACTTCGTTTTTGAGAATGGGGGGCGATCCCAGGCCTTGCTCCAAAATTCGATATTGGAGCCCCGAAGCCAACTCTATCACTCCAGGTTCACGACGATTCGAATCTAAGAAAGCTTGAGAACGTTGTGCTTCTATGGTCGCCATTTCACGCAAGCGCTGATGCTGCTCTTGCATGGTTTTTTCCTCCAAAGCCATGATCAAGGCCAGGGCTAGGCTATCAGCCATGGCAGCACTGTCGGTGTACATGGCATCATAGATGCCTCGGTAAATCAGGCGGGGTTCTACGGAAATATCCTGACTTTGATATGTTTGACCCAAATATGTACCGATGGCATATGATAGACTATCCCGGCTATCTTCTAGGCGTAGAGGGGCTGGGCCAGAGCGGCCACAAGAGAAAAAGACAAGAGCCAAGCTAAAGAGGCAGAGTAATCTTTGATGCATGAAGTGAATGAGATAGGAAAAGTCCTCAGTCTCAAAGCTAAGGAATCTCAATGATTTTTTTAATAAACGTGAAAGGCTTGCAAATAATGATTTACTTTAAACAAAATTTTGTGTAGCAATATGCCTATTTCCCCTGAACTATTGTCCGCTACCAAGGCATTTGCGGAAGACGTACTAAAAGGAGACCAATATCCTCCTTATTCATATCATACCTACGATCATACTTGTCAAGTCGTGACCGCTGCCAAAGAGATTGGTGAAAAGAGTGGCCTTACACCTGCCGAGCTAGACCTGATCGAAACGGCAGCTTGGCTTCACGATTTAGGTTACCTTCACACCTACGTCAATCACGAAGATGCCAGTATCAGCATGGCCAAAGAGTTTTTTGCGGACAAGGAGATTACCCCGGCTGATTTAGATAGGGTAATCAACATGATAGATGCCACTAGGTTGGATCAGGAGCCTCGTACAGTACTTGAAGAAGTACTCAAAGATGCTGACTTATCGAATTTGGCGCTGGCTGAAGCTTTAGAAAACTCTGAAAATATTCGGGAGGAGTGGAAAGTGTTTTGTGACCGCATCTTTACCGATGATGAGTGGGATCGCTTTAACTATCGCTTTTTCAAAGACCACCAATATTACACGCCCTACGCCAAAGATCAGATGGGGCCAAAGAAGAAGGACAATGCAAAACGCATCAAAAAGCTGATTAAGAAGCGCGACCAGCAAGACTTTGAAGCTGATAAAGCCATCCTTGCTTATAAGCTCGAAAGACAAGAGGCCAAGGCAGAAAAACTCAAGAGAAAACTTAAAAAAGCCAAGCGTGCCCGTCCAGACCGTGGGATCGAAACCATGTTTCGTACTACCTATCGCACCCACATCAACCTCAGTGATTTGGCAGACAGCAAAGCCAACATTTTGCTGTCGATTAACTCCCTGATTCTCACCTTTATCTTTACCAGTCTACTCGAGAAATTTATTGGCAACACCGCCATGATTGCGGCTGGTTTCAGTGTCATCCTTGTCAACATGGCCACCATTGTTTTTGCTATTTTGGCCATACGCCCAAAGGTTAACTCTGGGGTGTTTACCAGAGAGGATATTCACCGGAAAAAGACCAATCTGCTGTTTTTTGGAAATTTCTACCGAATGAACTTGGAGGATTTCCAATGGGGCATCAACCAGATGATGAATGATGCCGAATACCTTTATGGCAGCATGGCTAAGGATATTTATTTTTTAGGAAAGGTCCTGGCGAAAAAGTTTGCTCTGCTGAGAATTGCCTATAACATTTTTATGTACGGAATTGGGGTAAGCATATTGATCGTGGCTATTACCCTGTTTCTAACCGAAGGAGGAGCTTGATCTTTTGAAATAATTGGGACGATTAGCGTCGTAAATGCGCTTCTCGTCTTGATATTTTTTTTCGGTTGGTGTAAATTTCAGCCTGGGCATTATCTCTAACTTCAAATTGGCAACTTCCCACCTTATGACGCACACGCGCCGTTTACTCCTCCTTTGGTTATGTTGTTTCTTCGGTATTAGTCAAGTGTATTCCCAAGTTGCTGCCGACCCATGGGTAGAGCAAACTTTGCAGGGCATGAGCCTAGATGAAAAAGTTGGTCAACTTTTTATGGTGGCCACCTTTTCGAATAAAGATGAGACAGAATATGCCTACATCGAAAGACTGATTCGCGAGCAGCATATTGGGGGATTGATCTTCATGCAGGGAAATCCCATGGATCAAGCACGTTTGGTGAATCGTTATCAACGGGCAGCGCAGATTCCTTTGCTGATGGCCCAAGACGCTGAGTGGGGCTTGGCTATGCGCCTAACTGGAGTCCCTCGTTATCCCAAAAATATGACGTTGGGAGCGATCTCAGATGATTCCCTGCTTTACCAAATGGGAAAGTTGATGGCGGGCCAGCTCAAGAGGGTAGGGATCGGGATGAACTTTGCTCCCGTTATGGATGTCAACAACAACAGCCGCAACCCCGTCATTAACTATCGCTCATTTGGGGAGAGTAAATTTAATGTAACCCGTAAAGCCTTGATGTTGAGCAGAGGCTTAGAAAATGAAGGAGTCTTGGCTTGTGGCAAGCACTTTCCAGGACATGGCGATACCGATACCGACTCCCATTTTGATCTGCCGATCATCTCCCATGGAGCAGAGCGTTTGGATACCTTGGAATTATATCCTTTCACCCAAGCAGCTCGCCTAGGTATTAGCTCTATCATGGTAGGGCACCTCTTTATTCCAGCCTTGGACCCTACTCCTAACCAAGCTACCAGCCTTTCTCCCAAGGTGGTTCAGGATTTGTTGCGCAACAAAATAGGTTTTGATGGACTGATCGTCACCGATGCGTTGAACATGGAAGGGGTCGCAAAGTATTTCCCGCATGGAGAGATAGCCTTGCGGGCTTTTTTAGCTGGCAATGATATTTTGCTCTTCCCTCAAAATATTAACAAGTGTATCGCTCTGATCAAGGAGGCGGTCAGGGATGGACGTATTAGCCAAGCGGACCTCGATCAGCGGGTAAGGCGTATTTTGATTGCCAAATCCAAAGCGGGACTCGACACCTATCAGCCCTTATCCTTGGTGGGACTAAATGATTACTTGAATCGCCCGGAAGTGGAGGTAATGATCAAAGAGCTTCATGAGGCCTCTATTACCTTGGTCAAGAATGAGCAACAGTTATTGCCGCTTCGCTCTCTAGACCGTAAGCGCATCGCCTACCTGCAAATTGGGGGAGGAAGTGGAAATTCTTTTGACCGGACAGTGAAAAAATATAGCAAGGTGGATAATTTCTATCTGCGTCCGGGATTTACCAGTGGCGAAAGAGAGCAAATGCTGGGCAAGCTCAAAAAGTATGACGTGGTATTGGTAGGTGTAATGGGCATGAGTGACAAGGCCTCCCGAAACTTTGGCATTCAAAGCAATACCCCCTTGTTAACCAAGGCTTTGGCGGATGCAGGCAAAGAAACTGTACTGACGGTCTTTGGTAGCCCGTATGCGCTCAAAGACTTTGGTGATGAGTCAGCCATTGTAGTGGCCTACGAATCGAATGCCTACGCCCAAATTGCGGCTGCTCAGGCCATCTTTGGTGGACAAGTGGTAAGTGGACGCCTCCCCGTAAGCGCTTCGACTCAATTTCCAGAAGGGAGTGGAATTATGTTGCGAGAGGCTACTCGGTTTGGCTTTGCTTTGCCAGAAGAGCAAGGCATGGACCGCAGGGTTTTACTCAAAATTGATTCTTTGGCGGAGCATTACATTGAACGGCAGGCCATGCCTGGCTGCGAAGTGTTGGTTCTGCGTGGTCAAGACGTCGTGTACGCCAAGGGTTTTGGTCGTACTGAGTATGGCAAAGGTAGCAGCATCGATCCTTACTATCACCTTTATGACCTTGCCTCTGTGACCAAAGTGGCCACCACCACCCTCTGTGCTATGTACCTGATGGAAAAGGATCTATTGAATTTAGATGAGCCGATCGGCACCTACCTTCCCCAGCTAAAAGGGTCTAAATTAGCGCGACTGACAAGTCGAGACTTGCTGCTGCATCGTTCGGGACTGCCGGGTTGGTTACCCGTTCATCACGCTACCTACTCTGACTACGCTCGGCATGTCTTGAATCAAAAGTATTTTACCACTGCGGCTAACGCTTCTCAAGGGGAAAAAGTGGTAGCTGTTGGGCCTGGACTTTACGGTACACCGGCATTAGGTAAATTGGTAGATCAGAAACTTAAACAGGCCGAGATTCGACGCAGTGGTCGCTTCCGCTACAGCGATGTAGGTTTTCTACTGCTGGGACGAGTGTTAGAATCCGTGAGTGGAAAAAACCTTGATCAGCTATCAGCCTATTTATTTTATCGCTCCATGGGGATGAGCCGGACGGGTTTCAACCCCCATCGCTGGGGCTTGGGCTATGCTTGCCCTCCTACTGAGATGGATCGGCGTTGGCGAAAGACAACCATCAAAGGATATGTTCACGATCCTACCGCCGCTTGTTTAGGTGGCGTTGCCGGTCATGCAGGCCTCTTTTCCAATTCGTATGACCTCGCCAAACTCATGCTCATGTTGAAGAACGGGGGTAGCTATGGGGGGCGGCAATACCTACGGCCAGAAACCATCCAAAGCTTTACCCGCAAACAGCAGAGGCAGTCACACCGCGGATTAGGTTGGGACAAGCCCAATACCCTTTCCTCAGTTCATCGACCTATATCCCAGTTCGCTTCTGCATCTACCTTCGGTCACACGGGATTTACCGGGACCTGTGTATGGGTAGACCCTGCTAAAGATTTGGTATTCATCTTCCTTTCCAATCGGACCTATCCAAACGTAGGCAACCGTAGGTTGCAACAAGAGCATGTGCGGGAGAAAATCATGGATCAAGTGTACCACGCCCTAAACGCAAGTGAGCTAAATCTGGCTATCGGGGAAGATGTGAAGCCCTAAGGCCGCTGATTGAGAGTTGAATCCTAAAGCCCCCTTTAGGTTGATTGGATATCTGGCCTGATACATTCTGGCTTATTTATACCTTTAGGCCATGAAAATCTTTGCTGATTCACCCCTTGCCCGTATCTGCATTTTCCTCTATCTAACATATGGATGGAGTCTGTTTTCACTAAGAGGTCAAAATTTCGATCCCTACGACTCGGTTTTAGAGCTTGCCCGGACACATGTTGACACCCTCACCTCAGATTACATGGGGGGGCGAGGTTATGTAGCAAACGGCCACCAAAGAGCAGCCAGGTATATCGCTCATGAGTTCAAGCGACTGGGGTTCCGTCCAGTTGGAAAGAACGGATACCTGCAGCCCTTTGGCTTCGAAATCAACCTGCCGACGGACGCCAAGGTTCAAATCGATGGAACCTCGATGGTGGCGGGAAAGGACTTTATTGTTAACCGGTTTAGTGGATCTGGAGCAGGGAGCTTTAAGGTGCTAGATGTAGGTTATGGACTGCAGCCTCCCCGTAAAGTGAAGAACCGTGTCATACTATTTCGAAGTGGATTTCCCCCTGAAATCGCAAATGACAGCGAACAGCGTGAAAAATATGCTGAATTGGCTCGGGATGATCAGCGCATAGAGGCAATGATGAAAGCTGCGAAGCCTGCTGGATTCATTATAGTCAAGTCTAAACTTACGGCAGGCTTTACTGCTTCCAATCTGCCTTTACCAGTCATTGAATTCGTGGAGGACTCTCTCCCCCAGGCTGTGAGACGGATAGAATGGGATATCAAATCAAGCCGAACGAAAATTGAGTCGCAAAACGTATTGGGCTTGTTGCCTGGAACTCAACGCCAAGACAGCATGTGGATCCTTACCGCCCACTACGATCACTTGGGCCGATATGCAGAAGCGCTCTTTACTGGAGCCAATGACAATGCTTCCGGGATATCCATGCTGCTATCTCTGGCGGAATATTTTTCTAAGAATCCCTTGGATAGGCCTATTTTGTTTGTGGGTTTCAGTGGGGAAGAGGCAGGGCTACAAGGCTCCAGATATTACGCCTTACAAGAACCAATCATTTCTCTCCGGCGCTTCCAATTTATCCTCAACCTAGATCTGATGGGGAACGGAGTAGATGGCATCATGGCGGTGGGAGGTAAAGATTTTCCCGCAGCCTTTCAACACCTCCAACAAGTCAATGATAGTTTAGAAGCAGTTCCTAAGGTACGGGCACGTAAAAATGCCCCCAATAGCGACCATTACTTCTTCTTGAAAAGTGGTGTGCCCGGCTTTTTCATTTATACCCTAGGTGGGCCTCCCCATTATCACGATGTACAAGACAATGCCCAAAACCTGGAGTTTTCTCGCTTTGTGGAGGTGCGGGAGCTACTGATTCGCTTCATGGAGACCTACCATCCCCGATAAATAAAAAATGTCGGTTGTATCAGAACAACCGACATCCTTTGAAGACAGTTATATATCCGATTTCGCATGCCCTCAGACGAGCGAGACCTTCATCTCCTCCTTCATGAGCTGGATAAACTCATCGAAGAGATAGTGGTTGTCATGCGGCCCGGGTGCTGCTTCGGGGTGAAACTGCACAGAGAAAGCTTTCTTGTTGCGAATGCGAATCCCTTCTACGGTGTCATCATTGAGATTGACGTGGGTAATGATGACGTCAGGGTTCTGAATTAGGCTATCACGTTCTACGGAGAAGCCATGATTCTGAGAGGTAATCTGGCACTTACCTGTCATCAGGTTCTTGACTGGATGGTTGGCTCCACGGTGGCCGTGATGCATTTTAAAAGTAGGTACATCATTGGCAAGAGCCAGCAACTGATGCCCCAGGCAGATACCAAAGAAGGGACGATCTGCTTCCAGGATCTGTTTGATGGTTTTGATCGCGTAGTCCATCGAAGCCGGGTCACCAGGGCCGTTAGAAACGAAAAACCCATGCGGATCAAAGCTATTGAGGTCTTCATATGAAGCAGTGCCTGGAAACACCTTCATGTAACAATCTCGCTCCGCGAAATTGCGAAGTATGTTATTTTTGATGCCTACATCTAGCACGGCCACTCGGTAGCGGGCATTGGGGTTACCAAAGAAGTATGGCTGCACGGTACTCACCTTACTGGAAAGTTCTAGGCCTTCCATGGGCGGGCAAGCCTTGAGCAGCTTTTCTAATTCGGCCTTGTCGTGGATTTCTGAAGAGATGATCGCATTCATGGCTCCCTTATTTCGGATGTGGGTCACCAAATAGCGGGTATCAATGTCTCCAATGGCTACAATATTGTTGTGCCGTAAAAAGGAGTCTAAGGATTCCACCGCATCCTCTCTTGAATAGGATCGGGAAAAATTCCTGACGATGAGGCCAGAAATTTTGGCAGAATGGCTTTCGTACTCTTTTTGATGGACACCGTAATTGCCCACGTGGGTATGAGTCTCAATCAGCATTTGTCCGTAGTAGGAAGGATCGGTGAAAATCTCCTGGTAACCAGTCATGCTGGTGTTAAAACAAAGCTCACCGGTGGTGGTACCCCGCTTCCCTACGGCGACGCCGCGAAAAAATAGCCCATCTTCTAATAGAAGATAGGCCGGTTCTTTATGCAAATATTTCATATAGCTTTAATCGTCGATTTGACTCTGATCTCTCAAGGGTACAGATTCGAAAGGAATTTCTTCGTCATTCCGCAGTTTCTCAATCAGGTCGTCCATTTTGGCCTCAGTGAGGTTATGTAAATAGCGACGATTGGTCACCTGGCACATAGGGGCCGTATCACAGGCTCCTAGGCACTCCGCTTCACGAACCCAGATTTTGCCCTCTTTTCCAAAACCTCGTTCATCTGCTTCGATCTTCTGCTTTACATAGGCAGTCATCTCAGGGCCCCCAGCAATGGAACAGGTAAAGCTGGTACATACTTCAATCAAATGCTTAGGCACTGGCTTCTTGAAGTACATGGTGTAGAATGAAGCTACGCCGTAAACATGGGCATAAGGCATGTCTATGGTTTCCGCTACTAAGCGCATGGCCTCTTCAGATAACCAGCCAAATTTTTCCTGAGCAATCCACAGAGCAGGCATGACCGCAGATTTGCGATCTGGGTATTTCGCCACGTGACGTTTGATATCAGCCACTTCTGCTTCGTCGAAGGTGTATGAGAGGTTTTCTGTACTCATGGCCGCAAAGATAAGCGTCCTAGGCATGTCGTGCAATTTCTCCTTGCACCTAAAATACGAATCTGATTCAATCGTCTTATGCTTGAATTTGGGGGAGTAATATGGTCGTCAGACGATAAGGAGTAGGAAGGAATGCGTTTAATCCCCCATCTTTGCCTGGATTCGTACGCTGAATAATTATTCCCCCTTTCTCATGGCCAAGAAAAAAGATCAAGAATCTCTCACCAGTGTTCGGTATGCCTTTAAAAATATCATTTGGCCGCGCCGAAAAATGCTGGGTCTGGGCTTGCTATTGGTGTTTGTCAATCGACTAGCCGGACTGGTGCTGCCCGCTGCTCCGAAATATTTATTAGACCAAGTACTTCCCCAGGGAGATGTGAGCCTACTCTACACATTACTGGGAGTAGTGGCCTTGGCGGTACTCGTTCAGTCTGTCACCTCTTTTTCTTTGGTGCGCCTACTGAGTGTGGAAGCCCAGTATATGATCGCTGAACTCCGTTCTAAGGTACAGCAACACATCATTCATTTGCCAGTCAAGTTTTTTGACAATACCAAGAGTGGAACCTTGGTTTCTCGGATCATGACGGATGTAGAAGGGGTCCGAAACCTAGTTGGGACTGGCTTTACCCAACTAATAGGAGGAGTATTAACTTCCATTGGTGCCCTTATCATCTTGTTCAGCATCAGTTGGCAGCTGACCCTCTTGTCGCTGGCCCCGATGGTGCTTTTCGTGGTGGTCGCCATGCGGGCCTTTGGCTACATTCGTCCCATTTTTAGAGAGCGAGGAAAAATTCAGGCTGACGTAACGGGACGCCTGACCGAATCAATGGGAGGGATTCGCGTGATCAAGGGATTTCACGCGGAAGACTCTGAGACCAATATTTTTCGACAAGGAGTCATTCGCTTATTTGAAAATGTGAAAAGCTCTCTGACCGCCACAGCTTTGGTGACCAGTTCGGGAACTTTCCTTGCAGGTATCACGACTGTGGGCTTAATGGCTTTAGGAGGGCCTAAAATATTGGATGAGAGCGATCCGCTGACGACAGGTGACCTGATTTCTTTTATTTTCTATCTAGCTGCCTTGATTTTTCCTTTGGTTCAAATGAGCAATATCGGAAGTCAACTTACGGAAGCCTTTGCAGGATTAGACCGAACTGAAGAAATTCTGCGAACCGCTCGTGAAACGGATGATCCACAGCGAACCGTGGAATTAGGAGACCTGAAAGGCGACTTTCAATTTAAAGATGTTCACTTTTCTTACGATGAAGGCAAGGAAGTCCTTCATGGCATCTCCTTCAATGCGCCTGCTGGTAGCGTTACGGCCCTAGTGGGCTCTTCAGGCTCTGGCAAAACCACCATCGCAGGGCTTGCGGCTACCTTTTTAGATCCTGAAGATGGGCGCATTACCATCGACGGACAAGACCTCCGCAAGGTAACCCTGACTAGTTTTCGAAGTCGCCTAGGTGTGGTCTTGCAAGATGACTTTTTGTTTGAGGGAACTATCCGAGAAAATATCCTGTTTCCACGCCCTGGAGCGAGCGAAGAGCAGCTTCAGGCGGCAGTGAAAGCTGCTTACGTGGATGAGTTTACCGATCGTTTTGATGAGGGCTTAGATACCCTTATCGGAGAGCGGGGCGTCAAACTTTCTGGGGGACAACGGCAGCGAATCGCCATCGCTAGGGCCATTCTGGCCGATCCAAGGGTTCTCATTTTAGACGAGGCCACTTCTAACCTCGATACCCTAAGCGAAAGCTACATCCAACAATCACTGAATGAACTGATGAAAGGGAGAACCACCTTCGTGATCGCCCACCGGCTGTCAACCATCCGCAAAGCCGACCAGATCCTGGTTATCGATGATGGTGAAATCGCTGAACGAGGGACCCATGAGGAGCTCATAGCCAAGGAAGGGAAGTACTACCAGTTGTACACCTATCAGTCGCGGATCTAATTTGTCCGGACTTGAGGTTTGCTTGTTAGGTACTCTAGGGCTCGCTCCAAATCGGCATCTCTTCCCTCTCGAAGTTGCTGTGAGCTAGGCTCTACCCGCTCATCTAACTTTACTCCAGGCCCAAAAATGGGACTGCCGTCGGGATAGGTCATCCCTCCCATGGTAAAGTTGGCCGCGTAGCCTCCCACCAGCTGAATCTTGGCCATGTAGCTCAATGCACCACCGGTACTGCGGCCAATGGTATAGGCTTGTGGGGAAGTTTGGAAGCGCATGATCCACCATTCGTCCCGACTGATGTTGTATTCTCCAACTAGGAGAATCAGCTCCTTTTCTTTCCAGTGCTTGCTCCGACGGGAAAAGGTCTGCTGGATGCCTTTTGAAGACCAATACCCAGGAAAAGAGAATTTGCTGAAATAATAATTAGCCGAAGGAGCCTCATTCTGTGTCATGCGAGTTTGAAAGTGGGTCATCGCATCATATGGCATACTCCCTTGTCGAAAATCCATGATAATGGCTTTAGCTGCTTTGGCTTGGCTCAACACTTTTCGGGCTTGCTTAGAGCTGCGTATTGCTTGATTTTGTACCACTAAGATCTCATGAGCGGAATCAGCCCAATACCAAGTAGGGAGTCTGCCAGTGTGAAATTGAGATGGCTCCTGCCGTGCTATCTTTTGAACAAATACCTCTTCATGGCGCTTGAGGGTAAGCTCTGCCCAAGGCAAGGTGTCCTGAAGAATTTTCCACAACGCATAGATGTCCTCAGCGGTGGCGTTGGATGCTGAGACGAAGGGACGCTTATCATCCAGTAATTGCCTGACGTCTTGGCCATTAATTTGTAGAATCTGGTCCCCAACTTGAAGATTTGACGCCTGAAATAAAGAGTCACTTCGGCTTTGAGTGATGAAAACATCCTTGTCCTCACTCAAACGGGCCCAGAAAGGGAGCCAGAATTTGCCGTAGCCATGCTCATACAAGTATCCCGATCCTCCTGCCCCATGGCTGTCCTTTAAGCGACTCGTAAGCTCCCACATGGTGTAGTGCATGGCTCTTTTTCCCTCAGCGTTCAGAAATTGGGGGATAAACTCAATCAGTACCTGATCCCAATGGGGATGAATGCTGGGTTTGTAAGGCGAAAAGTATTCGATAACGTTCCAATAATGAAACAGGGGCAAAAGCCTCTCTGCTGGTGTAAATGCCCCGATCTCCTGATAGGTACTGTCTAGGATAAATTTAAAGCTCCCACCCTTCCAGGTTTGAATATAGTGGCGATGTATGCTGTCTTTTGCATCGCGTTGGTCTCGGATCCGCTTCAGAAATACGGACTGACTAGCTGAAATATAAGCCGTATCGCTTAGCCAAGCCCAGTCAACCGTTTGGGAAAATGTTGAGCCAACCTGATTCAGACAGGTGCGGCAGTTTTCAACTGGTCCAGCCAGGGTCAAAAGTTCTTGAACTACTCGCCGACTCATTGTCTGGGGAGAGGGGTGGCTTTCGTTTTGCAACGCCTGTATCAGGGCTTGGTCCCAGTTTAATGCGCCGCTAGCTACTTGGGGGTGATAGAACTTGAGAAAACCCCAAGTTTTCCCAATCTGGGCATAGGCCTGGATCTGTTCCGGACTTAATGATGGATTAGGTTGGGTAAAGCCTTTGGTCAAAAGAAGGCAAGCCAGTAATAAGCCAAGCCAAAATTTCATGGTTTTTAGGAGCTTAATGCTGGGAGGGATAATGGTTACGGAGTGGAAGCTTAGATTTTCTCTAAGTGCCCCATAACCAATGCGCAGAGTTCTTCTATAGCTTGGTCTAGCTGGTCATTTACAAGGACATAGTCAAAGCGATGCGCATAGGCCAGTTCTTGTTTCGCCTTGTTAAACCTTCGCTCGATCTCGGCTTCAGAGTCAGTTCCTCTTCCAATTAGGCGCTGGCGGAGTACATCAAGGCTTGGAGGCTGGATGAAAATTGAAATTGCTCCTTCGCCAAATTTTTGTTTGATATTCAAGCCGCCTTCTACATCCACGTCGAAAATTGGAAATTTTCCCAAGCTCTGGATTCG
Organism: uncultured Bacteroidia bacterium; assembly: GCA_964521065.1. Lineage (GTDB taxonomy): Bacteria > Bacteroidota > Bacteroidia > J057 > J057 > CAYVAP01. The sequence continues at coordinate 15,139 of CAZFPQ010000147.1, forward strand.
TTTGATTTCGGACCAAAGCGTTCCATAAAAGCGACCTGGGTACACTTCCTCCCATTCCAAAAAATCATCCCCACTTCGTTTTTGCTGAAATTCTTCCAGGCTCATGAAGTAGTAGTGCTGCCCTTCGATCTCATAGCTCCGAGGCAGACGTGTAGTAGCTGAGATGGAAAACTCGAAGTATGGATAGCGCTTTAATAGGGCTGTAACAAGGGTGGTCTTACCTGCTCCACTGGGAGCGGAAATGATGAATACTTTTTCTGATAGCTCCAAATCCATAGGCAAAGTTAGGGAATCACGGGGATTCTGAGGAATCAATTGTAGGGATTATAACGGGCAAATTCTTTTCGCATTCTTTAGAGACTCACAATTACCCCTGATGGTTTCAGGAGGTAAAATCACCCCCGAGAATGCTTTGTTTACCTTCTGTGGATCCCAGAAGTTTGCAGGGTGAAAAGCAATCTAGTATCCGAAGTAATAAAAGAAGCTTACAAGATTCTAATTTGGCTCTGCCTTTGGATGGTCAGTACCAACGTTCATTTGCAGGCCGAACAGTTGCCTAGTATATATGAATTAGGGAAGTTTTTACGAGCTCACCAACTACACCTAGAACCCATCCAGGTTGCGGTCGAAACGATGTGTCTGGAGCGAAGCGAAGGTCAAACTGCCCTAACTTGGCGTTTGGCAGATCCTTCTGAGGGAGCAATAACTTACTTGTTGGCCAAGGAAAGGCTTAGGGCAGCTTTGTTAGACAAGCCAGAACATTATCCATCTGAATTGACCCAGACCCTTGATGCCTACGTTCAATTAGCCGGCCGAATCGACCATCAGATTGGCTTATTGGATTCTCACCTGGAGAAGAATTTATATCAGCAAGATCAAGGTGCTTTCCTAGATGCTGCCCTACATAGATTGGTTATCATGATGGAGGATCAAAGTAGCCTTCAAAAGGAGGTGTATTTTTACCTTGATCGGATTAGCCCCTCTGTAACGACTAGATCTAGACCAGCTCAAAGGGTATTGATGGCCTTCAGGCCTTTATTGCTACGTGGCGATGATTTACTCAGGGCGGTGCGTCATGGCCAGCTAAGAGAGGTGCGGCAGGCTCGATCTCAATTTGAAGCCCATGTGTCCAGATTGAGGCTGCAGCAGGGCAAGTGGGTAGATCAACTTTCGACCTCTCAACAAGAAATTCTTCTACGTCATTGGGATGGCCTGATGCACGCATCAGAAAACTGGCTTTCAGTGGTTGACCAGTTTTTAACGGGAAGCAAAGTCCCTCCTAGTTATGAGTCTTTAGGTTGGGCGTACTATGGATATCATCACTATCTCAAGTCCGCTTTTGATGGCGGAAAAGGCAGTCTGGTCGGACGATACAATCTTCTGCTTGAGGATTTGGGGCGCTTAGCAGTCCCTCGCTCAGGTACTTTGCCTTGGCTCAAACTCATCAAACCGGCAGAAGCGGTGGGACTAGAAAGTTCTGAAGATCACACCCTAGATGGGGCCGAATACCAAAACCTTGTATTCTTGGTGGATGTATCCAGTTCCATGCAAGCCCGAGGACGCCTGCCTTTGTTTCGAGAAGCTTTGGCTACTTTGACAGAGGAATTGCGGCCTCAAGACTACGTTAGCATTGTGACTTTTTCTGGTGAGGCCAAGGAAATATTACCCCCAACATCTGGAGATCAGCGAAATAGGATTTTACAAGTAAGAGATGAATTGAATGGCCAAGGAAAAACCGTCATTTTACCCGGATTTCAAATGGCCTACGCCAGTGCCGGTAAGCACGGTGGAATGGGTAAGAACAACAGCGTATTGATGGTGACTGATGGAGAGTTTGATATATCTGAGGAATTGGTCGCCTTGGTAGAAGCCCAAGCTTACCAAGGTATTCATTTATCTATTTTGGCAGTGGGCGAGCTAGAACCAAGGATGCAGTACCGCTTGAATAAACTGGCTGAAATAGGTCAGGGACATTTAGGACGACTTACCCCGGCTCGCACTTCGAATCAGCTAATAGAGGAGGTTTTGGCGGATTAGAGTTAAGAGGGTTAAGGGAGTTAAGGGAGTTAAGGGAGTTAAG
>CAZFPQ010000148.1:0-17065 GCA_964521065.1 uncultured Bacteroidia bacterium
AAGCATTCTCCCCCCTTGACTCTTTAACTTTCTCCACATTCTTAGCTTTTCCCTACCTCCTTAGCTTTTTCCTATCTCAGTCCCTCGGTTACAGGTATTTTTTGTGCGGCTACTCTGGCAAGCGGACATAAGAAAAGCGGTAATCGGGGTACGGAAGTACAGGATATGTGGTAGCAATTATTCATTCTGATAACCATAGCTCCGTAGGCCATACCCCGACTTCTTCTGTCCAAGGGCTTAGGCAAAGCTGGGCTCCATTACCAGCATGTCCCAATGTCCCAATGTCTCAATGTCTCAAAAAAACCGCCGGGCATACACCCGACGGCAGTTGGTACGTCAATAAAATCATTACTTGGTTAAGGAGCCGGTCTGGCAAACTTCATGAGCGTATCAGTAGAATATTTCCCGATTCACTCATTCTTGCCCCTTGCTTCCCCACCTAGTTCTTATTGATCTGGATCTCACGTGCGATGGGATCTAGTTCATCTCCTAGCGCGTTTTGGCCACGACCTAGGACTACGTTATTGGTAGCACCTGTCAGGGTAATGGTGGCTATGCCCAAGGAGTCTCCCTGAAGGGTGGCAGTCTGTGGAATTTCCAGCTCAATGTCTCCATCCACTAAGCCCGCTTCGATGATGGCGGTTCCAGTGGCAGAAAAAGCTCCAGTTACTTCGTATGATACCTCGGTGTCAGGATAAACCTGGGCAGGAAGCTCAAGCGGGATGGTAACAGAGTTCCCAGTAGAGTCCGTAATGGATGTCACGATGGGGTCTTCGTCGTCAAAGCGAACGAAGGCTGGATAGGTATCCTCAAAGTTCAAGTTAGGATCCTCAAAAGGTCCTTGTTCACAAGCCGTTAGGGCCACAATGCTGGCCAGCACGACAATGATTATGGTTGATTTCATCTTAGAATTCTTTGTTGGTATTCGATATGAATAAGTTGAATAGGGCTGGCGTTAGAGCGGGGTCCAACGCCAGTTCTGTGATTGTCTGCGAGAAATAAAAGGGGGTATAAGTCCCGCCTCTCACTTCTCGCCTCCCGCTTCCCTACAAGTCAAACCACATCTTCTCGTCCAACTGCTTTTGGTTGGGCGTGTTGGTGTTGGCGTTTGCTTCGTTCGTAGGATAGCGGAACCGACGGATGATGTCAGTGGTAGGCGCGTTGAAAGGAAGTTCCAAGGCAGGAATTTCCGTGCGACGCCAGCTGGTCCAAGCCTCCAGAGGACGCTCGATGAAATCAATCCACTGCTGTTCTGCGATGGCCTTCCAGGCATTTTCCGTTGACAGGGTAGCCAAGTCAGGGATGGTAGCCAAGTAGGCATCAATGTCATCTTGAGCCACTCCGTAGTAAGCTGCAGAAGCAGCAACTCCTTCGCGCATGAGCTGATCGGCGGTGGCGGCATCCTCGTTGAAACGAAGCTGGGCTTCCGCTTCGAGCAACTTCTGCTCAGAGTAGGTGTAGAGCAACTCTGGTTGGTCGGGGCGGATGATGGCTGAAGATCCTCCATCGCTCCAGCTCATACGAGCACTGTTGGCAATGCTACCGGCTTCGCCAGGTCCTACGGGCTGAAGGGTGTCCTGAGCAGGACCAGCGGTGAAGTAAATATCCAGTCGTGGATCACCTAAGCGCTTCATCAAGTTGATGGTCGCTTCACTACCGAAGTAGCAGATGTTGTCCCGACCCGTGTAAGTATCCAAAATTCTCCAGATGGGATTGTAGTTACCTGACTGGTTTTGGAAGGGGAAGAAAGCCATATCATCTTGGCTGCCGATCATCTCCGCATTGCTCAACATAGCCAAGATCATGTCTTCCTTACTTGGGTCGGCATCTACCATCACCATCAAAGCGCGAAACTTCAATGAGTTGGCGAAGCGCACCCACTTGCTCATGTCTCCTCCGTAGATGAGGTCATTGGATCCGATGCCCAAGGCAGAGGTCACATCAATCTGAGCAATGGCCTCGTCCAACAGGGCTATGACAGACTCCAATACATCCTTTTGGCTATCAAAATTTGGCTGAGGAAAGTCTGCAGGCTGCAGGGCTTCAGAAAATGGAACATCTTCCCAGATCATGGTGGCGGTGTAGTAACACAGCGCTGAGAAAATCTTACACTGAGCCGAAGCATTGAAGTCAGCGGGGGACTGGGCTTCAGAAATTTTGATCGCCTCGTTTAGGTTTACCAACTGGTTTGAGTAAACCGAATTCCAGGTATTGCCATTGGTAAAGGTGCTGATGGTGTATCGAGCAGGGTTCACGAATACGCCAAAGGTACCAGGTGCCTGAATTTGGCTGAAGGCAATGGCAGAAACACCAAAGTCGATTGACCGGTTGGTGGCATAGTCAGTCTGTGCAAACGTCAACAGGAAGGCCGGATCTGCGGCGGTGCTTCGGTTGGGGTTTTCGTTGATATCGAAATACCCTTGACAACCAACCAGTCCTACTAATAGGAGGGCAGTGATCAGATTTATCGTGAGTTTTTTCATTTCTATTTGTTTGAAAAGGTGAAGAAGACGAAAGGTAGAGGAGGCGGATGCGAGCAGAGCCACGCTCCTCGTACCCTTCACCTAGTTTTGTCGCAGAATCCTTGGCTAGAATCCGATTTGTAGGTTAAAGCCAATGGTTCGTACGGAGGGAACACTCTGGAACTCAACACCTTCACCGGTAAGGCTGGTACCAAAGAAGTTACTTTCAGGATCCACATGAGGAATGCGGCTGTGCATGATCCACACGTTACGTCCTTCAGCTGCAAGGGTCAGGGTCTTGATGGGAGTCTTGGCCATCAGAGACTCAGGGAAGGTGTATCCAAAACGGATTTCACGCAGCTTTACAAAGGTTGCGTCAAAGATGGAGGCCTCCGCAATGGTGGTCCGGTTGTAGTTACTCCAGAAAGCAGACATGTTGGATACCGGAGTGACGTTAGGTACGGCGTTGCCTTCGCTGTCAATATTGACCCCTTCGTCGATGAAAGTTTGGTCACGCAAGGCGAGGGTTTCGTCTACCAGACCTGCGTTACGCAGTGAGTTAACCGTGCTGCTGTAGATTACACCCCCTTGACGCCAGTCCACCAAGAAGCTCAACAAGAGTCCTTTGAAGGTAAACTGGTTGTTGATGCCCAAGGTGAAGTCTGGGTAGATATTGCCTAGACGACCCTGGTCTCCATCTTGGCGTAGACCAGTCTCAGGGTTGATGATGATTTGGTTGGTCGCACTGTCACGCAACCACATGCCACCAAATAGACCAAAAGGTTCTCCTTCTTCAGCCTTGATTTGGATGCCACTGAAACCACTGGTCAAAGTGAAATCCTCAAGTCCTTCGACCAACTCTTCTACGATTTGAACGTTGCGCTGGAAGTTGGCCTGGATATTCCAGCGGAAGCCATTGGGTATGCGTACGGGGTCCAGACCAAGCGTAACTTCCCAACCTGAGTTGCGGATAGAACCAGCGTTTACTGTTCTAGCAGCAAATCCCGTAGAAGGAGGATTGGATAGGTTTACAATCTGGTTGTTGGTCAACTGATTGTAGTAAGTCGCGTCTAAGTTGACTCGCCCTTGGAAGAAGGCCAATTCGAGTCCTACTTCGTATGAACGTTGACGCTGAGGAACCAATGCGGGTTCGGGTAGGGTACCGGTTACTTCAAAAGCAGTCTGCCCATTGAATGGGAAGGTATTGTTAGCTGCTTGGAACTGGGTAAATACATCTGGCGAGGCCAGATAAGTAAAGTCCAGGTTGTAAGGTCCTACGGAGCTACCTACCTCTGCAAAGTTGGCTCGGATCTTACCGAAAGAGAGGATATTGTTGCTAATGTCAAAGGCATCGGTGAAGGCCCAGGTAGCGCTCACTGAAGGGAAGAAGTAAGAAATGTTATCCTCACTCAACTCTAGGTCGCTGTTACGCAGGGTAGAGTTCCAGTCGTTCCGTCCGGTTAGGGTTAGGAAGAACCAGTCCTTGTATGAAAGGGTCAGGTCTCCAAACACACCGAGGAGGCGCTGTAGGCTCTCAGGAGTATTTAGGAACTGGTTAGAAGGGGCATTCTGATTGGCGTTGGCGTATGAATAGAGCTGGTCTGCAGCCAAGTCACTAGATACCCAGCGCTCAAATCTACTTTCTTGCTCAAATACGTTGTACCCCACGATCAACTGCATGTTGATGTCTGGGCTGATGTCTTGGGTAATGGTCGCCAATACATCCAAGTTTAGGTTACGGCTGTATAGGTTGTCCGTAATGAAGTTACCATTAGCTGCACCGATGGTTCCTTTACGGGTAACCCTACGACGAAAGTCTCTGTACATATCCGTACCTAGGCGAGCCGTGAAGCTTAGCCAAGAAGCAGGCTCATAAGTTACCTCACCCGAACCAAAGACTCGGTCTAGGTTGTTGGTAAAGGGATTATTCTCAATCACCCAGAAAGGGTTGTTGGAAGTAGGATTCAATCCAATGGGATTACCCAAGGTGTCAACTACACTGTTTCTCAACAAATCCATGTCGGTATGACGAGGAATGTTGTTGATGAAAAGGATGTTGGGGTTGTTGCTACCCTGAGAAGGACGCCCAAAGCTTGAAGAACGGGTATAGTTAGCGGCAAAACGGCTGCTGACTTTGTCTCCTAGCTTACGGCCTACATTGATGCTGATATTGTGGCGATCATAGCCCGAGTTAGGCACGGTTCCGTTCTGATCTAGGTAGGTATATCCCAATCGGAAGTCTCCGTTTTCATCCCCATCTGCGACGGAAAAGCTATTGATCAGCGTCACACCCGTTTCATAAAAATCGCGTACGTTGTCAGGGAAAGCCTGCAGTTGAACGGAATCCCCCAAAAAGTTGGGGAAACGCTGATCCTGTACTTGGTCAAAGCGAGGGCCCCAGCCATTGGTAAAGTTGTCGATGTCGTATATACCCGTGTTGCGGTCACCTGTCGCGTACTCGTTCTGGAAGTTGGGCAGGCGAAGCACATTGTCAAAACGCATGCTGGAGTTGATCGCGATGCTAGGTCCACGACCTTTAGAGCCACGCTTGGTGACAATCACGATGGCACCGTCACGAGCACGAGCACCGTACAAGGCGGTAGCAGCGGCTCCTTTAAGAATGGTGATGTCCTCGATGTCGTCAGGATTGATGTCAATGGCACGGTTTCCTCCGTCAACCCCACCGTTGATGATGTCTGCACGGGTACCATTGAAGCCTGAGTTGGAGATTGGCAAACCATCCACAATAAAGAGAGGTTGACCGGTACCCTGTAAAGAGCTGGCTCCACGAATGAGGATTTTTACCCCACCGCCAGGCGTACCTGACTGACCCGCAACCCGCACCCCAGCAGCTTTACCGGCTAGGGCGTCTACGAAGTTGGTGGCGCGTGATTTGGTGATTTCTTCGCCTTCCAGGTTGGAAACGGCGTAACCCAGCGACTTTTTCTCACGAGAAATACCAACGGCAGTTACCACTACCTCATCCAATTGCAGGAGGTCTTCTTGGAGGCTAATGTTGATGACGCTTTGCCCACTAATGGGAACAGTTTGCTTGGTGTAGCCTAAGAAGGAGATGAGTAGGTTGTCTACCCCCGCAGGGATATTCAATGAATACCGGCCTTCGTTGTCGGTCAAGGCACCAACGGTGGTACCTTCGGCCAAAACGGTGGCTCCTTCGATGGGATCTCCCGTAGCAGCATTGGTCACCTGGCCCGAGACCGGAGTCTGAGCAAAGGTGCTACCAAGCGCCATGAGCATCCCTACTACGTAAAGTAGCAATCGTCTCATAATAATAGTTTGGTTAGGTGAAATTTGGTTAAAAGATGAACATCCCTGGACTCGAGATCAGGGATAGTCACAACCAAACTAACTGCATTTTGCTCGCTTGGGAAGCCTGATAATGAGGGTTTTAGACGAACGGCATTGTTGTCGCGCTAAAGGTGTTCGTCTAAGAATAATACGCTTGGGTGTGTATTTTTGCTCCCTATACTTTCGACCAACGTTGAATCTTTCTACCAACGACAGGTTTTGTCAGACAAACGGCATTGGTAGGTTGTATGATAGGGATTTTGCTCCTGTATGAGACATCATTCAAGCATGGGAGCTTATGGCATCCTGACTGAGCGCTTGGGCGAATAAATCTGCCATTGTCTCATTCAGCTGCTTTATTGAGGTATCTCATGTAGTAAAGCACAGGTTTGACTATCCCCCAAGGCTTAAGCAACCTTGGGGGAACCTTTTTTTGAGAGGTTGGGATACGGAGGGTTTGAGATATGGAGACGCTGGCAGAAAGATTCAATGACCCAATACCGTGTGTCCTAATGCATTGAGGGCTTCAGCCTTGTAATATAAAGAAAGCCTATCCCTGTCGCAGCTCTCGAATGCGCTTGCGAACCTCTACAGAAAACAGGCTCCCTGGGTAGGTGGTCAAAAACTCCAGGTAGTGCTTCATAGCCTGTTCGGGATCCTTGAGGTTGTAGTCATACAGCCTTGCCTTGGTGTAGAGGGCATCGTCTCCGTAGATATCCGTAGCAAATTGCTCCAAAACTCGGTCGATGTAATCCAGGGCTTTATTGATGTCGTTTTGCTTGAGATAAATCTGGGCCTTTTCCCACAATATCTCATCTGCCAAGGGATGATTCGGAAACTCAAAGGCCAGAGAGTCGAGCTTAGTAAGTGAGGCTTGGTAGCGACGTTGGTAGGTAAGAAGCTGGGCTTGGGCAAACTTTTCTAATGCTACCGTGGTGCTATCTAGGCCAGTGTTGTCAAGGATCAATAGGTTCAGCTTGATGGCATCATTGGAGATGTCGTTGGCAGTGTTGTCTTTGATTGCTCCTAGCAAGGCTTGAGAAAGATTGAATTCCCCTTTATAGTATGCCAATTGGGCTAGCTTATAGTTGGCCAGGGCTCCTAACTGACGGTCTTGAAATGAGTCAGCTACTTCTTTATAAATCAGTTTGGCTTGGTTATAGGCCTGCTGGATCAACAGAATGTCACCGATGAGCAATTGACCTTTGGCCCAGTCGTCGGCACGTAGAAACTGTCTTTGGGCTACCAATGCCTGAAGCTCTTCCAGTGCCTGATCTAAATCGTTGAGATAAAATACCATGAGGCGAGCCCGGCGATAGATGGCGTCAAAGTATTGTGGCCTTCGCCCAAACTCTTCCAATAACTCTCCATAGTCTCCCACGGCCAGCTCAATGGCACCCATGTCAGGTGGAATACTCTCAAAGGCAAGTAATTCTCCATTGGTGGCTTTTTCAAAATGGGCCTGAAAAAAGTAGGGAGAATCTTTCTTCTTGTCTATGATGTAGTCAAAAGCATTTGAGGAAAGTTCGTATTCTTTGTTGTTACGCATGGTCCGGGCAAAGCGAAATACCCGCTCTCCATCTTCTCTAAATAAACGGTCAATGGATTTTACTTGGATGAAGGCTTCAAAGAAGTTTTCATCTAGGACATAAAACTCATATAACATAGAGCGCAGTCCTAAGTCGTTGGGATATTTGTCTACGGCCTTAAGTAGAACCTTTTCTACCTCTGTCGCTGCCGATACCGGCGCAGGTGGGGTGATCAAATTGAGAACATTGAGGTTAGCCGCAGCTAAATTCCCCGGATCAGAATAATAGAGATTGAGGTATTCTTCGGCTGCTGCTTGGTAATTGCCTTGTCGCTCGTGAAGGTTAGCTATTTCATTGCTGAAAATATAAGAGCGCCGCAGGGTCTTTCGTGCAGTTTGGTAGGCTTCTAAAGCCCACCTTATATTTCCACTTTGATAAAGGTAAGCCCCTATTTTGACGAAGTCGCCTTCAGTATTCAGTCCTTTATGAATCACATCGTCATATAAGTCATCAGAAGCCTTAATTTCCCCACTCTTAGCCAGTAAGCCCGCTTTCACGATGGGATAGATGGGGACGTTTTTTTCCTTGCGTATGACCCGATCCAAAAACTTGATTGCGGAAGGAAAGTCCCCTAGGTATTCGTAGCTCTCCACCATGCGCAAAGCATAACGCTCCTGGGGACTACGGCGATAAACCTTGTCATATAATTCAAGGGCGGACTCATATTCGCCATCTGCAAAATAGCGGTCAGCTAGTTCGGCTTCGGGATCCCCTTGAGACCAAGCCAGAGGAAGGAGGGCACTCAGAATGGCCCAGATCAACACATGCTTCATATCCTATCAAACGGTGAATCTTCAAATAAGGTACGGATGATCGCAATGCCAAATGAAGAGACATTGAGATGCTAAGATATGGGGAGATGGAGACCTAGGTAAATCCTATATTCGATTGGCCTGAGTGTCCTTGCCCTTTTGGTTGAAAGGCTGAATGCCTGATTAATTAATCCTTGCTCAAAGCTCTCTTATAGGTATCCAGGCAACGCTGTCGAGCCATTTTGTGATCTACGATGGGCCGAGGATAAGCAGGAGTACCAAATTCAGGACACCATTGCCGGACATACCTCAATTCCGGATCAAACTTTTTCATTTGTGATTCTGGATTGAATACCCGGAAATAGGGGGCCGCATCGGTGCCACAACCTGCCGCCCACTGCCAACCGCCATTATTTGAGGCCAACTCAAAATCCAGCAATTTTTCCGCAAAATAGGCCTCTCCCCATTGCCAGTCGATCAAAAGGTGTTTGGTCAAAAAACTCGCCACAACCATGCGAGCTCGGTTGTGCATGAAGCCCGTGGCCGCAATTTCTCGCATGGCGGCATCCACTATGGGATAGCCCGTCTTGCCTTCTTTCCACTTGTCAAACTCTCCTTCGTCATTGCGCCACTCGATTCGGGCATAGTCAGGTCGGAAAGGGCCTTGCACCACGTGGGGAAAGTTCCATAAAATCTGGGCATAAAATTCTCGCCAGATCAACTCATTCAGGTAGGTATCGCTCAGCTGCTGAGCCTTGCGTGCAAGCTTGCGGATGCTAATGGTACCATGACGCAGATGTATGCCCAGTCGGCTGGTACTCCTGATCCCTGGGAAATTGCGCTTCTCTGCATAATGGCGGATGATCTCTTCGTCGGCTGTCTGGGTGGGGAATGGAATGTCGGCGGGCGAAAAACCCATCTCTTCTAGGAGCGGAAGAGGGAGGGGCGGGCTCTTAAAAAAGTGCCGAAAGTGGCTCTCCGTATCGAATGATGCCAGCCGATCTTCTCCTAAGTTAGCTCGCCATTTTTTGGAATAAGGAGTAAAGACTGAATAAGGCTTGCCCCCATTGGTGAGGATCTCTTCTTTCGCAAACAATACATGATCTCGGTGTTGCTTCAATTCCGCACCAAGTTCTGTCAATCTTTGCGAAAGCTCTCCGTCCCGACGACGGGCATAGGGCTCGTAGTCTTCGTTGGTGTGCACCAGGTTGATGCCGTATTCCCGGACTAACTCAGGCCAGATTTCTTCCGGTAAACCGTACTTGACTACCAGGCTGCTGCCTAATTTTGTCAACATGGCCTGAATCTTGGTGAGACTTTGATGGATAAACTCAACCCTGGCGTCTTTTTCGGGGAGCTCTTCTAAGATGTGCCGGTCAAAGATGAATACGGGTACCACCGGCTGGCCTGAACTTAGGGCGTGGTAGAGACCTGTATTGTCATCAAGACGTAAGTCTCGGCGGAACCAAAAAGCAGTTTTTGCAGCGGACATGAATGGAGGGGGATTCGGACTTAAATCGTCCCAAGCTAACCGCCAAAGGCAGCTATTGTTTAAGGGAGGGGTGTTTGCGGGAATGTCTGAGCTTGGGGAGTCTTAGGTTGGAAAGCTGAGGGCTGATCCCTATTTTGATGAACAAATTCATTTAGCAATTTTCCATATGAGCACAAAGCAACTTGCTTGGCTGGTGGCAGGATCAGTAGTCCTGTTGATATTGGGGTCTTTGGGGGGAGCAGCCATGTACGCAAAGCTCTTTGCCCCTGAAGTGGTTTACGTAGAAAGGGAGGCGGTACCTACGGCTTTTAGTCCCATGACTCAATCCAGCGTCGCCCGTGCTCACCAAGGAGAAGAGTTGCCATCGCGAGAGGAATTACGCCTTCCTGCCGTTGGGGCATATCCCAGCTTTGTGAATGCCTCCAACTTGGCCCGTCCGGCCGTAGTCCACATCAAATCTAGTTTTGGGCGTCGAAGTCAGAGTGGAAATTCCGACTTTTTCTCGAATCCCTTCAAGGACTTCTTTGACGATGACATGGGAGAAGTTCCTCAGAGCCTCGCTTCTGGTTCTGGGGTGCTGATCTCTGCAGATGGCTACATTGCGACGAACAACCACGTGATACAGGATGCTTCAGAGGTCGAAGTGACCCTATTTGATAACCGTACTTTTCCTGCTCGAGTTATTGGGACGGATCTCTCTACGGATTTAGCCTTGATCAAAATTGACGGAAAAGCCCTTCCTCATTTATCCTTTGGGGATTCAGACCAAGTAGAGGTGGGGCAATGGGTGCTGGCGGTAGGCAACCCTATGGATCTTACCTCCACTGTCACGGCAGGCATCGTCAGCGCCAAAGGGCGCAACATCAACCTGCTACGCAATGACTCTGAGTACGCCATCGAATCTTTTATTCAAACTGATGCTGCGGTCAACAAAGGCAACAGCGGTGGAGCCTTGGTAGACGATGCTGGGAATTTAATTGGGATCAACACTGCCATTGCTTCTCGCACTGGTTATTATGCGGGTTATTCCTTTGCTATTCCTGCGACCATCGCTCAGAAGGTGATGGAAGATCTACTGGCTTATGGGGAAGTGCGTCGGGGATATCTTGGTGTATCTATCCGCCCGGTCAATTCGGATCTTGCAGAAGCCAAGGATCTAAGGGTGCTCAAAGGAGCCTACGTAACAGAAGTAAACCCCGAGCTGGGGGCTTACCAAGTGGGGATTCGGCGTGGAGATGTGATAGTCTCTGTTAACCAAGTTCCAGTGAACAGCTCATCTGAGCTACAAGAGCAAGTCAGCCGGTATCGGCCTGGTGATCGGATCGAGGTTCGTTTGTTTCGAGGGAAAAAAGAGATGTCCTTCCGAGTACCGCTTAAAGGCCTAGAAACCGATCGAGTAATTGCTTTGCGCAGTAGCCTAGAGTTTCGTGGAAATCTGTTCCGCTTGCCGAGTCGCGACGAGCTTAGAAAGCTTGATGTCGATGCGGGAGTCATGGTGGAAGAGGCTGGCGAAACCATGTCCCGGAACGGAGTTCAGAAAGGATTTGTCATCACCGGGATAGACGGTGAAACCATTCGCAGCATCGAAGATCTTGAACGTGCCTTCGAACAATCTGGCGATTACCTTACGATTAAGGGGCTATATAGCAAAGGTATGGTCGCTTCTTACAGCTTCAGATGGTAGCTTATTCGAGGTGGATTACCGCTCAACTAGCGAGAATATCTATTCAGATTGCATTTTTGAGTCCTCAAGTGCATACCCATATTGATCTGGGCTGGGGAATGTATTTTAAGGAGAACAATCTTGTTGCTCATCTTACATATGTGGTGAGATTGGTTTCTCTTGACAACATGCCCCAATCCCTATCGTTAAATTAGCAGCATCTAAACTGCATCAATATGGCATCTCGCCTGATCATATACTTGCTCCTAATTTTGAGTGTTGGGTTACCTCTCGGGATCCGAGCCCAAAGTCATATGTTCTTGCCCTTTGGTGAAAGCAAGAAGGAGGTGTTGTCTTATTTACAAAACCGGGATTATGTAATCGAAGCTGAGGAAGATCGTGACCTCAACGTAGTCCGCGCTATTTTATCTAATCAGAAACAAATAGAATACGCATTCTACGGGAACCGGCTCTATGCCATCACGATGCTGAACCATTACACCAATTTGTCTGAGGCAAGTTCTGCCCAGCAGCACCTATTGGAATACCTCAAATCATCGGGTGCTCCTGAAATTACCCGCACCGGTGAGGAACCCTTTGTGTGCTACACGGCCATCACTTCCTCTCGGGTGTTAAAGGTCTTCATTCGCCAGCATACCAGTACCCGTTCTATCATCTTATCTTCGATCAGCTTGGCCCATGGGCCTGATATGACAGAAGATGATTTCTTTTATGAACGGCGTTACTTCCCGCAGGAAGGAAATCCCATCAGCAAAGGAGCCGGTGGCGGTCAGGAATAGCCCCTCAATTTGAATCCAACCAAGTGCTTTTAGCCCGATATTTCAGCCTTATGGGCTGGTTATGGCCCCGCTAATCTTTGAGTTGGTTGTCTCTTTGATTCCTAACCTAATGAATAGGTGTACAGAGAGAAATTCGGTAAAAAAGTATCAATCACGAGGCGAGGAACAATAATTAAGTTCCCTTCTCAGTTTATATACCAAATTCCAACCACACAACCGGAAGAATTGGGAGTAGCGTGCGTTTCATACGCGCATGGGCTTGTCCTGGCGAGGGCAAGCCTTTTTTGTGGTATTGGGAAAATGGGTGATGGCGATATTGAGAGAATAAATATGGCAAATAGAGACCTTGATATCCTGATATCTTGGGCAGCAGGCCTGACTTTTGGTCACATTCTATGCCTTTTGAGTACATTCAATAGGCTTATGTCAAAAGCCTTTTTGACTAGAGATTTGACCTGCAAGCAGATATGGGAGGTCTGGTAAGGTTCCGCGCTCCCTGCATCCATCCTCCCTTTTGGGCCCTTAATTCTGCGCCTTCTTATTTGACTTCCACCACATGTTTTCCCTTCTCAATCATGTAGCCAAAACTTTGGAGTTTTAGACCAAATTCGCTGGTGATTTCCTTGAATTTAGCTTCGAAACCAGGATCTACAGCGATGAGCAGGCCTCCGCTGGTTTGGGGATCACACAGGATATTTTTCTGCTCTTCTGTAATGGGACAGATTTTATGATGATAACTGTCATAGTTTCGCTGAGTACCCCCAGGAATATGTTTGTTTTTGATGTACTCGGGTAGGATGCTAAATCTGGGTACTTGATCAAACTGAATCTCGGCCGAAAGCCCGCTGCTTTCACACATTTCACTAAGATGCCCTAAGAGGCCAAATCCTGTCACATCTGTCATGGCGTGAACAAAGGAATGGCGACCCAAGAGTTCACCTAGCTGATTCAAGGTGGTCATGGACTTGAGCGCCATGGCACTATGTTCGGGATCGACTTGCCCCATCTTTTGGGCGGTAGAGAGAATACCGACCCCGAGTCGCTTGGTCAGGAACAGTTTATCCCCGACTTTGGCCCCTCCATTACGTTTGAGCCGATTGGTGGGTACTCGGCCAGTAACGGCCAAGCCAAATATAGGCTCGGGGTTATCAATGCTATGGCCTCCAGCCAAAGGAATACCTGCCTCTCGGCACACATATTTTGCACCTTCTAGCACTTGACCAGCCACTGCCGCGGGTATTTTATCCACAGGCCAGCCTAGGATCGCAATAGCCATCATCGGGGCACCCCCCATGGCATAGATATCACTCATCGCATTGACAGAGGCAATCCGACCAAAGTCAAACGCGTCGTCTACGATGGGCATGAAAAAATCTGTGGTACTAAGAATGGCTGTACCATCCCCCAAATCGTAAGCTGCGGCGTCATCTCGATTTTCGTTTCCGATGAGGAGGTTTGGGTGGGGCAATTGGGCTTTCCCCTGACTTAAGATGGTATCTAAGACTTTGGGCGAAATTTTGCATCCGCAACCAGCACCATGGCTGTACTGAGTGAGTTTGATGGAGTCAGGCTTTTCAGGGGAGGAAGCTATATCAGATGGCTGCTTGTTCATTGGGTATGTGAAATTCTAAGATGTTTGTGGCTTACTCGAGTCAGGAATAGTCTCGACTGATTGGAGCAGCTTAGCAACACTTGCTTGAAGTGCTAAATGTGTTAGATCCAAGTAGACAACTTTGCTGCTGGGTCTTTGTTCCAGGCCATAGCTATAGGCCTTGTCGTAGTATCTCAATGCAATGCGTGCAGCTTTTTCAGGAGCTCCTTCCTCTACTGCAGCCAATGCTTCTTTAAGGTTTTGCCCGCCCAAGCGTTTTTTGATTCTGAGAAAGGCAGCCGTTACTTTTTCTGGAGCGCAGTGTCCATAATCTGCCAACAGTCGTTTCACCCTACTATCTAAGCTCGCTTCGATAACCATTGTCGGAGCTTCCTTCATTTGTTGCCAGAAAGGTTCTGGGATACAAACCCTGCCGATCATCAAACTCTCGTCTTCTACCCATATTCTACGGGTTCGATCTAGTTCAGTAAGTTTTTGATGGAGTAAGTTGCTAAAGTGTTCGGAAGAAGGTTGAGCTTCTTGCCCTAAGCCCCCAAAAACGGATCCCTTGTGTTGGGCTAGTCCTTCTAAGTCCAAAATCTGTTCTCCTGCTTGAGCCAAGCCATGGAGGAGTTCTGTCTTTCCGCTACCACTCTTGCCCCCGAGTATGACCAACTGCAAGGGCTTAGTCAGGGCCTGGCGGGTCCAATTTCGATAAGCCTTGTAGCCTCCCTGTAAGGTAGCAACATTTAATCCTCCTGCCTTTAGCAATTGGGCCACACTTTGACTACGCATGCCTCCGCGCCAGCAGTGAATACGGACCTGACCTTGAGTTGCTAAGGCTTTGCCTTTGCGGAGGAGAGAGGCCATTTTAGGCCCTACAATCTCTAAACCACGTTCTAAAGCAAGGTCTGGACCTTGCCGTTTATAAAGCGTTCCAATTTCTGCCCGTTCAGAATCCTCGAACAGGGGTAGATTGACGGCTCCTGGAATGTGACCCTTGGCAAATTCTCCTGGAGACCTAACGTCCAAAATGGGCGGAGAAATGGCGTCTTGCCAGGAGAAAAACTCTGGGACGGCCAAGTGGGTCATAAAAAAACATATTGATTAGTGAACGAATTAGAATGGCAAGATCGGAACTATCTATTTCAAGAAAAAGTTCTAGAAAATGCCTAGATAGGGGGAAGTAAGGCGTGGAGGCGAAACTTCTCAGCTTCAATGAGCCCTCCCTCATACCCCCAGTATTCCGCTAGCAGTAAAAACCATGAACCCATTACGGAACTACCAAACCGTTGAGCAAATCAGCTATCTGAGCCTGAAAGCTCAGGAATACCTCCCTAGGCGCATAGACAGTTAGCTGCAAGGTATGGTCAGGAGCTTTGCGGTAGTAGCTGTAATAGGTGTAATTCTGATTTTGTAGCAGGCCATCAATCCTAACAAAAAGGAGGAAACGATCATTGACCGTGCGAAACTCTTGAGAAACCAGACGCACCTGACTCGATACGGTGGCTGCGTCGTCCACAGTTTGCTCGATGAGTGCTTTGAGGTCCACCGATTGATCTACAATGGTCAGCAGAGCCAATGCTTGACCCCTGCTAGGTAAAAGTGCCATGCTCAGTTGACCATTTTCATCGGAGATAGGTTGCCAGGCCAAGCCATCGTACCATAATCTGAATCGCCCATTTGGTTCCTCGAGGTAGTGGTAGGCATTTTGTGGCCGTTTGTAGGGAAAGGGGTTGACGGGGAATCTGGCGTCTGGGGACTTGTATTCTGGAGCTCTTTGTTCCCCCGAAAAGTTAGAAACTACGGGCTTTATTTCTGGTGGAGTAGGACTAGGTCGATCCGGCACTGGGACCGAAATGGCCTGGGACGCTGAGCCGGTTTGCTGATCAGTCGCTTGTAAAGGAGGGCGTTTGTCTTGAGGTTGAGGAGCACCTGGTTGGTTTTTATACTTCCAACTGCCGTCTGGATAGACAACCAGGGTGTCTCCTGTAGTTGTGACCTGCAGAGTTTGACTGAGACTCAACTTGCTCAAGGAAAGGGTGAGAACTAGGAAGATGAAACTAACTCTAAAAACGGGCATGGGTGAAAGTCTATCCTGAATTTGATGGAAGGTGTCAATAAATCCACTAATTTGAAAGCTCACCCTATCCGATCCTTCATGCGTACCAAGTTTTTGTTAATAGTCCTACTTGCTTCCTTGATCAGTAGCTGTCGCGATGCTGTTTCGACGAGCGATGCCCCCGTTTTGCGAAATTTACCTGCGCTAGTCGCTGATACAGCCATGGTCGTGAGCGCCCATCCTGTCGCTTCCCAGATTGGGGTCGATGTATTGAAAGCGGGTGGAAATGCGATTGATGCGGCCGTAGCTGTCCATTATGCCCTTGCCATTGCTTTTCCAGAGGCAGGAAACCTAGGCGGAGGAGGTTTTGCGGTGGTACGCATGGCTGATGGCAAGAACTACGCGTTAGACTTTCGAGAAATGGCCCCAGGGAAGGCTTTTCGTGACATGTATCTAGATGAAGCAGGAGAGCCGATCGATACATTGAGTTGGCTAGGCCATTTGGCCTCAGGAGTGCCAGGCTCCGTAGCGGGCATGGAGGCTTTGCATGATTCCCTGGGTAGCTTACCCATGGCTGCACTGCTCAGGCCTTCCATTGAATTGGCTGAAAATGGGATTGTGCTCACCCCCAAGGCGGCTGAGCATCTCAACTCTAAGCGCGATGTGATCTTGAGAAAAAACACCAGGCCCACGGATTTCGCTCCTCAAGAAGAGTTTCAGCCAGGGGACACCTTGCGATTGCCTGACTTAGGAAGAGTAATCCGTGAAATTGAGGCCAAGGGAAAGGCTGGCTTTTACGAAGGATGGGTGGCCGATAGCATTGTGGCAGAAATGCAGCGGGGGGGAGGCATCATCACCCATGAAGATCTTTTGGCTTACCAGGCAAAATGGCGTGAGCCTCTAGAAGGAGATTACCACGATTTGCACCTCATTTCCATGCCACCTCCTAGTAGCGGTGGAGTAGCCTTGCTCCAGTTGTTGGAATTGGTCGAGGGGCAAGGGCTAGGTGAACATGATTGGCACAGTGCCGAGACCATTCATCTCATGACTGAAGCAGAAAGACGGGTATACGCCGATCGCTCTCAGCATTTAGGAGACATGGATTTTTATCCCGTTCCCTTGGAGAAACTGCTTAGCGCAGAGTACCTCAAGGAGCGTATGGCAGATTTTTCTCCCCAGAAAGCAAGTAGTAGCACTTCAATCCAAGCCGGAAATATTCCTGGCGAATCCGAAGAAACTACCCATTTCTCCATCATCGATGGAGAAGGAAATGCGGTGTCCTTGACCACCACCCTCAATGGATGGTTTGGTTCCTGTGTGGTACCAGGAGGCACAGGCTTTTTCC
>CAZFPQ010000149.1:0-16961 GCA_964521065.1 uncultured Bacteroidia bacterium
ACTGGAATGGTACAAACCACCTGTACTTGGGTGTGATTCTGAGCATACTCATCAATCCTTAAGACTGGGTCCCAACAATTTGCCTGAATTTCTCTAAAAAACACATTCCCTTTCATCATATTGGCTGAACCAGCGCGGTGGTGATCTAAGTATATAAAGTCTCCATAGCCAAATTTTTCTGTAAAGCGAGGTAGGTGCTTAGGGATAATGTGGGAATGTGTATCAATTTTTAGCATAAGAGAGAAGCTCAGTGGTAGCAGTAGTGAGTTTGGTACAAAAGAAACAAAAAAATTAACTCCTCCTCTTTGCTATAGCCCACTAATCTTCCTTCCCTTTTGACTCAAGTCTCATTATGGTCGATATCTATTAGCAATGCTTTAATAGGTTTCTTTGTCATGAAAAAGACCCGCTCAGGTTTGATATCAATCCACCCACATATTTATTTCCACATATGAAATCTTTTTATAAAAATCCCACGTTATTAGAGCCCAGTATCTTCTATTAACTTGCCACTCATGCCGCTTGCGGACCTCATACAGCTGATTTGCGCCTTTTCGCTAATAGGAGTAGGTTTAATTTTTCGGGTCTTCCGTTCCAAACGGGCAAGGCAAAATGGTCAGTTAAAGGTCAATATGTGGGGGCCGGTAGTCCACCCCATGAAGACTTGGGATTGGGGCGCAGCGATTACTTTGATGGGGCTCACCTACTTAAGATCCCTTTTCAATGATTTTGGCTGGTTTACTTGGCCAGAGGGATGGCAATACTTATGCATGATGGCCAGTTTTGTGATGCTCCTGTATGGCTTTCACTGGCTTGGCCTGCTATGGGGGGGAGCAGCTAAGCCCAAACAGACTCACTCTAAAAAAGAGCGCGTAAAACATTTTGTATAGCTTTGCCAATTTAATTTTGGCCTATTCGTCTGCCTGTCTAATACCACTCAGAGCCAAGCAAGATGCGACTTTCAGTACTGTTTATTCTCCTGTTTATCCTCATTCTCATCTTTGGGATAGACTACTATGCATTTACCGGGATCAAATCTATCACCGCGGGGAGTCCTCCCCATTGGAGAAAGATTGCCTACGCTATTTACGGCATCACTACCTTCGTTTCAGCCACTGGATTTATTTTACTCTTCCTTGCCTTTGGCACCTCTGCCAAGTGGCTCTATCTGTTAGGTAGCAACCTACTAAGTTGGACGATTGCATTTTTCATCGGAAAGTTGATCATGGTATTGTTCTTATTTGGCCATGATCTATTTACTGGCATTGGCCAGCTAATTTCTTCGTCCGACTCTCCTGCCCCCAGCTCCGCAAGCCGGCGCAAGTTTATCTCCCAATTAGGCCTGACTATTGCCACCCTACCCTTTGCCAGTATCGCCTACGGAATCCTCAAAGGGAAATATGATTATCGGGTGAGAAAGCTGGAGTTCAGTCATGCAGATATCCCAGAAGAGTTTGATGGATTCAAGATTGTCCAGATTTCAGATATCCATTCTGGGAGTTTTGATAGCCAACCTGCGGTAGCCAAAGGGATAGACATGATCATGGAGCAAGCAGCTGATATAATCGTTTTTACAGGAGACCTGATTAACCGGGACGCAAATGAATTTGACCTTTGGCGTGATACCTTTGCTAAGCTATCAGCTCCACATGGCATGTTTTCCACCTTGGGAAATCACGATTACCCCGGGCATCTCCCAGCGGCCCAGCAATCAGCTCATCTAAAAAAAGTCAACGAACACCATGAATACGTCGGCTTTCAACTGCTTAATAATGAGCATGTTCGCATCCAAAAGGGGGATGCCTCTTTTTCCTTGATAGGAGTTGAAAACTGGGGAGAGCCTCCATTTCCCCAAAAAGGAGACCTAGACCGTGCTCTGGCTGGAGATCCAGATGAAAGTTTTCGAATCTTGCTTTCCCATGATCCCACCCACTGGGATCATAAGGTCCTCCCCCACGAAAAAACCATTCACCTAACCCTGTCTGGGCATACCCATGGCATGCAATTCGGGGTCGAGACCAAGGGATTTAAGTGGAGTCCCGTCAAATATCGCTACCCAAGGTGGGCCGATCGGTACGATAAGCAGGGACAGACGCTTTACGTCAACCGAGGCTTTGGGTTTATTGGTTTTTCAGGTCGAGTGGGCATCTGGCCCGAAATCACACTGATCACCCTCCGCAAGGACAGAAGCGCCTAAGCTCTTCTAATGAGCATAAGGAGAATTTTGCCTACCCAGGATTTTGATGTTTATTTACGCCCTTGAATCAACATTGAACGCGAACTCCTATGGGAAAAAACCTACTCGAAGGCAAAAAAGGGATCATTTTTGGTGCCCTTGACGAAAATTCAATCGCTTGGAAGGTGGCAGAAAAAGCCCACGAAGAAGGGGCTGAATTCGTGCTTACCAACGCCCCTGTGGCTCTACGCCTGGGCCAATTGAACGCTTTGGGGGAAAAGACCGGTTCCCAAATTATTCCTGCGGATGCAACCAGCATGGAGGATATAGGCAAACTGGTGGATGCTGCTACCGAGCAGTTTGGCAAACTTGACTTTGTCTTACATTCCATCGGCATGTCTCCCAATGTCCGCAAGAAGCGACATTACACCAACCTGAATTACGACTGGTTAAATAAAACCTACGACGTGTCGGCCGTTTCCTTTCATAAGGTCATGCAGGTCCTTTTTGAAAAAGAGAGCATGAAGGATTGGGGCTCCATCGTGGCCTTAACTTATATTGCTGCCCAGCGAACCTTTGGAGATTACAGCGACATGGCTGATGCCAAGGCATTGCTTGAATCCATCGCACGCAGCTTTGGCTATCATTTTGGTAAGCGAAACAAAGTAAGGGTCAACACCATCTCTCAGTCCCCAACTCCTACCACAGCTGGTACAGGTGTAAAGGGCTTCAACAAGATGTTGGTCTATGGCGACATGATGTCTCCTTTGGGCAACGCCACCGCAGATGACTGCGCCAATTATATCCTGATGATGTTTTCTGATTATTCTCGCCGAGTCACCATGCAAAATCTCTTTCACGATGGAGGATTTAGCAGCGTAGGGATCAGCGAAGATATTTTTGAAGCCATCCAAGTGGATGAGGAATAATTAAGATCTTTGATTAAATGGGAAGGCCTTGCTAAACAGCGGGCCTTCTTTTTTTTTGTCAGGGGAATCATTCCTATCAGAGGGAGGTCTAAGGAACAAACCAACACAGAAACATGAAGAAGTTACAGTTTGTATTTGCCCTGTTATTGATACTAGGAACCCCCATTGCCTTTGCTCAGGGCCCAGGTCCCGGAGGGGGCAGAATGTCTCCAGAAGAAAGAGAAGCCCAGTTCCAGGCCCTGATTCAAGAATTAGAACTAAGTGAACAGCAAGTAGCCGATTTAAAAATAGTTCGCGATGAGATGCGGACTAAGATGATGGAATTGCGAGATTCTGGCTTACCTAGAGAAGAAATGCTACCTGAATTATTGGCACTAAGGGAGGAAAACGAAGCCTGGATGAAAGAAATCCTCAACGAGGATCAGTATGCCAAGTATCAACAGATTCAAGAGGAGCGTATGCAACAGAATGGGCGTCGAGGAAGAGGCGGGCGTTCTGGCGGCCCTTCAGGTGGATAAGGCAGAGGCTTTCAATTGGTAATTAACAAGAAGGTCTCACCATTACTGGGTTGGGGACATAGGAAGAAAACTTCTGGGCAATCCAGCTAACTTCATCGGTCAACCTAGGCAGGTGAACTTCTGGAGCAACCATGTATCCAAAATTCTCCATTATTGGCTGATCTGAGAGATGAACTGCCTTACCATTGAGGTGGGAGAGTCCATAGCCCAGTTCTTGGAGAATCACTTTGGCTGGTGCCCAATCCCAAGGAGCGATAAAGCGATTGAGGGCAACCAAGGCATCTACCCTTCCGAGGACAAAATCGAATACTTTTGAAGCGACACAACCCGTAGAAACAATTTGTTCGGCTTTTAAACTCAAATTGCGATAAAGTTTTTGGTGGGTTCGGGTCATTCTATGCCGATGATGTGCGAAGCGTAAATATTCCCAACGACGCACCGGCATAGGACTAATAGGAGTAGATTTATCCTTGGTATTGAGTTGCACTCCTTTCCCTTTTTCGGCTACTAACATGAGATCTCTCAATGGATCATAAATAACGGCTGCTCTGATATCGTCACCTTCTTCGAAGTAAGCTGCCTGAAAAGCAAAGCCTTTTCGACCCCGGATAAATGCCTGAGTACCGTCTAGTTCGTCTACGATAAACCCCTTAGATCTAGGGACAAAATCTTTATGCGTTTCCTCAGTTAGCAAACAATGATCTGGAAATTGTTCCTGAATGCGCTGACATACTAAGTTGCTAATGGCCAAATCCACCTCAGTCACCGGAGTACCATCTGGCTTCCGGAACATTTTTATAGAACGGTGGCGGTGGGCTAACATAATTCTACCCGCCTCAATCGCAAGGGTTTGTAGGGTGGAAATCGGCTCCTTCATACATAGAATCCTCAAGCAAGCTGATTGAAATACCAGATTCCAAATAAGCAATCTGAATGCTCATACCTAAGACGAATGAGCCAACAACGTTACATGCTCGTCACTGATAGGATCAATATGAGAGAAATCTTCTTGGATTCCATTATATCCAGAAAAAATGGCCGATAAAGCTGACCGAATGGCCCCATTCCAAAGCTAAGTGGGCAAATGAAAAGGTCCCTCCGGATGGGAGAGACCTAACACAAACAAAAACACAACCCAAATTAACCTAATTCTACCTATTTAAATTTTGTCTTTTCCATTGACGGGGAGAGCAAGCGCTTATTTGATCTCAAAACAAATCTAGCATCTATTTATTCCACTTTCGAAACATCCAGTACAAGAAACACTACATAGGTAATAATTCCTTCACTTCCTTCTAAATAGGCTGAAATAGCTTGAATCTGAGCAAAAACAGGGGAATTGCGGGTGCTATACAAGTAAGTTCACCGAGCTCAAATAATATTTAGGAAGGTTTTTGGAAAAACCCGGCTTCCACCTTACTTTAGTGATGCGAGGTAGTACGTTGCTACCGCCAACAGGAAAGTTAGCCAAATGTGGGTACCGTCCCCAGGTGAGGCCTGTTGTATTGTTGAACTAATTTGAAAGGAGGTAATCATGTTGTCGACTTATTCCAGTTTTCAGTTCGTCAATTTCATCACCGTTAATGCCAAAGCGCATTGATCTTCGTGATGCGAATTACCTGCGTTAGCTCAACGGTGTAGCCCCCAGGGCTTTTAATTGAAATTGAAGTTAACCAAGGAATAGGACCAGTACCGTAGCGGGTGCTGGTCTTTTTTTTTTGAGTTAATCGTAGGCTAGGATGTTAGGGTAAGGCGAACTTATGCCTGTTGACACTCTGAGATAGTGATGATCTGACCACTCCTACATTTAGATTTTCCGAATCTTGATCAGGACTTGCCCTCAGACCAAGCTTGAAGCTCCGCCAGGCTCAATCTTCCCTCGTAAATCGCCTTACCGATGATGGCTCCATCAAGCCCTAAACCGTGGAGCTGATCCAGGTCATGAAGGGTAGTAATGCCTCCACTGGCCACCAATTGTAGGGAAGGGAGTTCAGTTAGTAGTTCTCGATACAATCCAAAGCTGGGTCCCTGTAGCATTCCATCTCTGGCAATATCTGTTACTACCGCCCTTTGGATACCATGCGCCATATAGTCACCAATGAAAGCGTCAACGGAGAGCTCTGTTTGTTCCTGCCATCCACTGATCGCGATCAGTCGGTTACGTACGTCGGCACTTAAGATCAGTCTATCTCCTCCGTAGGTCTCCAACCAATTAAGAAAAAGAGTGCGATTTTTTACCGCTAAGCTTCCAACATTGACTTGGCTCGCACCTGATTCTAAAATTATCTTTAGGTCCTCCGTACTCTTTATTCCTCCACCAAAATCAACGACTAGAGAAGTTTGGCTGACAATTCTGTCTAGCACTTCCCAATTTACTACGTGCCCAGCCTTTGCCCCATCCAAATCCACTAGGTGCAGGTATTTCAGTCCCGCATCTTCGAATGACTTTGCTACCTCTAGGGGATCACTGTGATAGTTTTTTTTCCGGCTATAATCACCTTTTTCTAGGCGCACGCATTGTCCATCTATCAAATCTATGGCGGGAATAATTCTCATGGGTTCCGACAGGTAAATTGATCAGAAGGAGACAAAGGAACAAAATTTTGGGCTACTGCTGCAAATTCGCTTTTTTCGTGTCCAAAAGCAGACTTAATGACGCTCATTTCAGGCTTACTGTATCACATTGGTCGCTTCAGTTTGTTGATTGCCAGCATGTTTAAAACCATGGAACGGCCCAGGGTATACTACCGCTTGGCCTTGGCTAACCTGAACTCCATGGTGATTGGTAGCCTTATGATCCTCACGGTGATCTCTTTGTTCATTGGCGGAGTAACCACTTTGCAGACGGCCTACCAGCTCACTTCACCCCTGATTTCGAAAAGTATCATCGGAACCATCGTATCGGTTACCACTCTATTGGAGTTGGCGCCTACCGTCCTGACCTTTATCATTGCAGGGAGGGTAGGTTCTCAGATCGCATCTGAAATTGGGACCATGCGGGTACGAGAGCAGATCGATGCCCTTGAAGTAATGGGGGTCAATTCTGCGGCCTATTTGATTTTACCCAAAGTCATAGCCGGATTTTTTGCCATTCCGATGCTCGTCACCCTCTCAGCCTTCCTCACTCACTTTGGTGGAATTGTGGCAGGAGACCTCACCGGTGCGGTTTCAGCGGTTGATTTTACGGTGGGCTTGAGGGAATACTATGAGCACTACCAAGTGGTAGTTATGTACACCAAAGCATTTACCTTTGGTATTTTGATTACCTCCGTGAGTGCCTATCAGGGTTACTATACCACTGGGGGTGCCCTAGAAGTGGGTACTTCGGCCACCAAAGCCGTGGTATACAGTTGCTTGTCCATGGTCATCGCAGACTACCTGATTGCCCAAATCATGCTGTAGTCTCTCAACTGATTTTTGCTTTGAATCGCTTACGCTCGACCATTCATGAAATCATTTTCGAGGCGGAAACCCCCGCTGGTAAGGCTTTCGATATCGCCTTACTGGTTATGATTTTACTGAGTGTCTTGGTGGTCTCTTTAGAAAGCATAGAAAGCTATAGCTTGAGATTTGGTCGCCTCTTTTTCTACCTAGAGTGGGGCTTGACAATTCTTTTTACCCTAGAATACCTACTTAGAATTTTTAGCGTGCGGCGCCCATGGGGCTATATTCTTAGCTTTTTTGGCATTGTAGATCTGCTATCCATCTTACCAACTTTTTTGAGCCTCTTCATTAGTGGGTCCCAGTATCTGATCACCATTCGTGCGCTTCGTCTATTGCGCATCTTTCGAGTCTTCAAGCTGGGCAACTACCTAGCCCAATCTCAGATCCTCTTGAGTGCGCTAAGGGCTAGTCGCATCAAAATTGTGGTATTCTTAGGGGCCGTATTGGCCTCAGTAGTCATCATCGGTTCCCTTATGTACTTAGTGGAGGGGGGGGCAAATAGTGGCTTCAATAGCATCCCAGAAAGCATTTACTGGGCCATTGTGACCATTACCACGGTAGGCTATGGCGACATTGCTCCTGCCACTCCCCTAGGTAAGTTTCTATCCTCTATTCTCATGATTCTAGGCTATGGCATCATTGCCGTGCCGACGGGGATCGTCAGTGTAGAATTGGCTCAAGCAGAATCCGAGGCCAAAGCCAAGGCCAATACGCGAACTTGTGAGCATTGTGCTAGAACCGGTCACGATCTAGATGCCGCATTTTGCAAATACTGCGGAGAGTCCATGTGAGCCCCTTCACATATAGAGGGTAAGCTCACTGATGCAAAGGTGAAAAACACCTTTTACGAGGCTTTTGATTACTGCGTAATCTCTACCGTATAGCGAAGTCGTTCGCTCTCATTATTGATTCCATCAAAGGCAGAAAGTACAAACTCGTATGTTCCCGTGGGGAGGGTTCGAGGGATCTCAAAGGAGAAGTCAAAGTCTGCCCGATCTCCTTGGGTCTCTGGCCAGTCGATTCGGGTAGCTTCGAATAAGTTGCCTCCGTCTACCCCTTCATAAGTCAAGACCAGACCTCCGTTTCCTCCCTCACCAAGAGAGAGATTATCACGTACCGTACCTGTAAAGCGCAAGTCTTCTCCGCGAGCGATGCTAATTTGGCTTTGATCAGGTGTACTCACGGCTAACTGAGGCGGTATTGAGTCAATGGTATTGACCACAAGCAGATCAAAAAAGTTGGCAAAAGGGCTCTCGTTACCCGCCACATCAATTACCTGCACATGAAAGTGATAGGCTCCGGCCGTAACGTCGTCAGGAACAGTTAGGCTACGACTGATGCGCTGTTCAGTACCATCGATATCAACCACATCCAATACCGTCCAATCTTCTGTCTGGCTGCGGGCATGACCATGGCAGTCAAAATTATTGTGAATATCCACTTTATACTGTGATAGAGCATCATTGTCTCTAAATATATACTCAAACGTCAGGGTTTGGCCACTGGCTAGGAAAAACACATTTTCAGACTCCGTCCCACAAATAGTTCCAGTCCTAGGAGCTGGATCAAACAACAAGACCTCAAAAGTAGGAGCTTCAAGGTCCACTTCTCCTTTACAGCCCCAAAAGGTGATCATCAGGAGAATCATACCTAGAAAAAGCGAATGCTTCAGCATCGAAAGTGTAATGTTAAATAATAGATCAGGTTTCAAATATAAGCAGTAGTTTTGCAACATTGTTGCATTTAGGTCAAAATTCGTAAGATTCATGAAGATATTCCAAGGGCTTGTCCTGGATAATAGAATTCGAAAAATTCGCCTGATTACTCCTATGCACGTCATTTTCCGCATTGGCCTAATGGCACTCATGCTGTGGTTCATACCTTACGCAGGTCATTCGCAGGTCACAGAAAAAGGTAGAATTATTGGGAAAGTGACTGATGCTGCTGGCCAGCCTCTAAGCGCCGCAACGATTTGGCTGCTTCCCGATTCACTGGCTTATCTT
This sequence comes from uncultured Bacteroidia bacterium, assembly GCA_964521065.1. Classification (GTDB taxonomy): domain Bacteria; phylum Bacteroidota; class Bacteroidia; order J057; family J057; genus CAYVAP01. The sequence goes on from CAZFPQ010000149.1 coordinate 9,071, forward strand.
AGTGGTGATGAGGGACAATTTGAATTCAACGATCTAGATTCAGGCTCTTATCAGATAGCCATTTCGCGTGCTGGATACGAACGCGAAACACTGACTGTAGAGCTTGGCTGGGGGGAGCAAGTGGAGCTTTTGGCCCGCATGCTCACCAACGAGCGCCAATTAGCCACCGTTCGTATTGTGGATGAACATGCCAAGCAGGAAGAATTGCTGTCTACCGAACATCTTGACGAAAATGACCTAGCACGTAATGTCCAAGGAAATTTCGCCCAAAGCCTCAGTAGATTACCTGGTCTAGATGCGATCAATACGGGAGTAGGCATCGCAAAACCCGTTATCCGTGGACTTTCCTTCAATCGGGTAATAGTCAATGACCAAGGCATCAAACAACAAGGGCAGCAATGGGGAGCCGATCACGGCCTAGAAGTGGATGCATTTTCGGTTTCATTGGTAGAAGTCGTCAAGGGACCTGCCTCTTTGCAATATGGCTCTGATGGCCTGGGTGGTGTAATCAACCTGATGCCACGGCCTGTGCCCACACGAAACAGCGTCAGCGGCCAGGTGCTAGCCTTGGGTAAAACCAATAATCAACATGTGGGTGGTTCGGCTCAAGTACGTATCAACCGCGATGACTTTTGGGTATCGCTGCGTTATACTAGACAGGATTTTGGGGACTACCGAGTTCCTGCCGATACCTTTGTGTTTCAGACTTTTGTGCTACCCCTGTTCGATGGGTATCTCAAGAACTCAGCGGGAGAAGAAGAAAATCGTGAAGTTCAGGTCGGGCTCCGTCGTGATTGGGGGGTGACCCGCCTGACTTATAGCCACTATCGCCTGGAATCAGGTTTGTTTTCAGGAGCCATTGGAGTTCCCCGTAGCTATGCCCTCCAGCCTGATGGAACCCGCCGTGATGTTGACCTACCCTCACAAGCGGTTGACCATTACAAAGTCCTATTCAACCAAACACTGTTACTGAATCGAGGTCACCTAAACATCAATCTCGGTTACCAGCATAACCGACGGTTTGAGTTTGGTTTTCCAGAGTTTCACAACCAGCCTGAAGTTGATATTTCTAACACCCTAGCGCTTGGTCTCAACCTACGCACATTAAGCGGCAATTTACACTACGAGCATGATCTTGGCACTCGCTGGAAAAACATCTATGGTGTTAGCCTTGAGCAGCAGCGTAATGTACGCAGCGGATGGGAATTTTTACTGCCTGACTTCCAAACTTGGCGAGGGGGAAGTTTTTTAATCAGTAAGTTTACCCCTTCCAATCCTCGTTGGCGATTAAGTGGCGGCCTCAGGCTAGACCTAGGTACCAATCAAAGTGACTTTTTTCAACGATACGTATGGGATAGCAACAGCCGTATCATCGACTCCCTCTCCGTACCTATGACCGATGATGTCTTTGTCAACTGGTCTGGTTCCTTAGGAGGCCGCTATGCTTTGCTGCTGGAGAGTCTGTGGCTAAAAGTGCACCTTGGTAAAAGCTTCCGAGTTCCCTACCCTACCGAGACGGTTTCCAATGGAGTTCATCATGGTACTTTTCGGCATGAGCAAGGTAACCCCGAGCTACAATCTGAACAAGGCTACCAGTTAGACTTAGGCTTGGATTGGGTAAATCCACGCTGGGAGGCACATCTCGCAACTTATTTCAACTTTTTTGACAACTTCATTTATCTGGGTCCCTCAGGTAGGCTTTCGACCCTTCCAGAGGCTGGTCAAATTTTCCGTTACCAGCAAAATGATGCGATTTACACTGGCTTGGAATTGGATTGGCGCTGGCACCTCTCAGAGCACCTGGATTTTTACCAGGCAGCTGAATATGTCTGGAATATCAATCTAGATACCGAACTGTCGCTGCCTTTCACCCCACAACCGTCCTTACTCAGTGAGGTCAGTTATACTTGGCAGCCATCGAGTTCTCGTTTTGGAGAAGTCTACGCAACCCTGGGGCATCACTATGTCTGGGCCAATGGCCCCAACCGCGTAGATCGCAATGAGCGTCCTACCCCCGCTTATCAGCTCTTCGACGCGTCAATAGGTACCATCCTTGAGTGGGATCGATTCCGCATGGAAATCAGCATACAAGGCCAGAACCTGCTAAATACTACTTACTTCAATCACCTGAGTCGCTATCGACTTATCAACATCCCTGAGCAGGGTCGCAATATTGTGCTATTGGTCAAGGTGCCATTTGAGTATTTAATAAGTCAATAAAGCTGATGAGATGCTTGGGCATGGGAGGCCCGAATTACATGTAAGGAATGCGGAAATGGAAAAGCCCTTCCTGGCAAGAACCAAGAAGGGCCATCATAAGATCAAAGTCTCCCATCTATTGAATCGAGAACTCGATATCGCCAGCTTCTTTTGACTCACAGTCGTGGTCAAGGCAAGCTTCAGCTTCTAGGTGGAACTCAGTCCCTGAAGGATAGCTTGAAAGATCAACCTCTTGCTCGAAGACGAACTCTTCAGTATGGTCATGCTCATCAAAATCGATGATCATGTCGTCAACGTCTCCATCTGGATGCAGTTTTACTACGATGTCGTGCAACTCACCACTGCTGGCAGTAAAGTGAATGTGAATGTGTACGTCGCTCGCATCAGCTACTACCTCACCAGCCATGGGCTCTTCGAATTCAATCTCAGCGGAGGCAATGTCTTCTTTACAGGCAGTAAGTAATAGTGCTACCAGCACTACTAGGGCTACAAGTAATTGGTTCAGTCGAATCATGTTTGCTTGTCTAAGGTTAAATGCAACAATGTTGCAAATATAGACTGCTTGTATAGTTTTTGCAACATGTTTGCTAAAAACTAAAATCGATTTGCATAGCTATTTCCCCATTGTGCTTGATGCCTAGGTACTCTACACAAAAGGTAAGGCAAACAATTTATACGCCAACAGGATTTAAAAGAATACAGATTCCCCTGATTTTCAACCACTTGAATCTTAGATATAAGTCAGGAAGGGAAAACTCAAATAAGGGGTAATGTAATTGCCTTGAAAAGAGAATACAGCAATGCCGACACACATAAATATAATCAATGGAAGACATAGGGTCTGGGGTTTCTGTAAGAGTCTACTTCTAGAGCTCCTCTAGAACTACCTTAAATGCGGTGCACAAAAAATTTGAGCCCGACGTCAATCAACGCCAGGCTCAAATCTTTTGCCAAAGCTTTACAGCTAGCAATTAAGTTACCAGTCGATAATCGGTACGAGGAATGGCACTCAAGATAAAGTCCATCTTTTTCATTTTAGGCAAATCATAGCTGGGGAATTCCTCGTTGTGGTATCTCTTCAGCAGAATTTTAAAGACTACCATGGTGTCGTGAATCATGTCTTGATTCAGAATTTCATTGAATACGTCTACCTGCTGTTGATATTGAGTGAGGTATATATTCAACCGCTCCCGGTTATCCATCTTAGGGCTGGTAGGCTTGTCAAACTCATACAACTCAGAGATATGGCTATCATAGATGGGAAAATCTGCATTGATGAGATTAGCCATTTTTGTTACGGCAGAGAATTGACTCAAGCTCAGCTTGCGGCGTACCTGGTCCTTCATCAGGTTTAGGACAATATGGCGCAGATCCAGTTCTTCGTTGCTTTTTACCTCTTCAAGGATTTCAAAATACCGCTTCACGAAAGCTTTGTTCATCCCTACCCCGCCAATTCCAAAAAACTTCCGATAAGCTTCTTGGAAGTCGGGATCTTCTCCAGCATTTACTTGTTGCAAATTCCGGTTAAGACGGACCCAGGTCCGAATATTTTCAATGTCAATGATGTCGAGCAGGTTTCCACTATTTTTTTTGATCAGGTTACTGAGTTCCGAGGCCGATGTCATAAGAATTTGCGCTTTGAGAGGGAATTAATCTGCGGGTTACGTTATTCTAACAAAGATACAAAGCACTTGTTATTTCTCTGAATCAAATATGATATAACACAAAAAAGATTTAGAACAGAAAATTCAGGGTTCGTACTCCTTGAGCAACTGCCTCAAATTTTCTGCAAGAAGATCTATCTGATCCGCTTGGGTGCCATCGTAAGCAACCTGAAAACGGCCCTCCCGATCAACATATCCCCTGATGCGTCCTTGGGGATCGATCAACATGAATGCTCCACTATGCATGAAACCATCTGGTGCTGAGGCATCTTCTAGTGCACTTACCATATAATTGGTGGCCATTGCATACAAAGAGTCTTTGTCGCCCGTTAACAAATGCCACTTATCCGTTTGAACCCCTAAAGCCGTGGCATACTCTTTGAGAACCCCCACGGTGTCATATTCTGGGTCGATTGAGTGCGAGAGCAGAACCACAGCTGGCTCGTCAATGAATTCATCATGCAAACGAAGCATTTGCTGACTCATCTTAGGACAGATGGTGCGACAAGTCGTGAAGAAGAAATCCGTAACGTAAAATTTCCCTTCTACGGTCTCCTTGGTAACCTTATTGCTGTCTTGATCCCAAAAACTAAAGGGATCAATGGTATAGTAAAGGGTATCCCCATTGGGTCCTAACTCACGAGGTCCTACGATCGGGAAAGGCTCCTCAACAGGGGACTTAGCCTGAGACTGTGATTGCCCCTTCGAGCAAGCAAAGCTCAGAAGAACCAATAAGGTAAGTCCTAGTAAATGGATGTTCGCGTATAGCTTCATGGTGTAAGGATTGAAAAGTTTATTTCTGAAGCATCTGCTGAGCTTGAGCAATGCTTTTGTCCATGGCCTTTTGTACTTGTTTGATCTTGGTAAACTCGCTTTCTAAGTATTGCATGGCGCCTTCTGCACTTGGGTCCGCGGCACTGGGATCATAGGCACGCATCCACTCTCTCATTCCCTGGTCTGCTTCATTCAGATCGGATAAGGCCGTTCTCAATTCCTGGACTCGGCCATCATCTTTGGTCTTAAGCAGGGAGTCTAACTGGGCTTCTAAGCCCTTGCTCAGTTGGTAGATTTCTCCCATTCGGGCCATGGCTTCGTCATGGATTCCCATGACTTTTTCAGTCAACTCAGCCTCTGGGGTATTCGCAGCGACATCTGTTTCGCTCGAAGCCTCCGTAGATTCGCTGCTGCCACAAGCAGCTACCATCGCAAGAAAGATAAGTAGTCCCCAAGTAAATGCTATATTCTTCATTCTCATTCTGTTTTAATCTGGTTGATCATGCTTTAGTACGGCAAAATAAGGGCTACCTAGTTCACATAACAAATTCCTCTCGAAAAAGCAGTCAAAAGATTAGCATACCACGAACTGACTCTAGATGTACCCTTTATTGGAAAGGGGTCTTTGCTATAAAAAAGTCCGTCTTGGTAGATTTTAAGCTTGAATTTCAATTTCTGATCGAAAAACCTCACCTTTGGCTTGGAGATAAATTTGGTTCATCCTATGGATAAGCTTCGCCGATTTCTACCTACTCTGGTTGCCCTCTTACTTTCCTATCTGGTCTGTTTCAAGATTGATCTGGGACTAGACTGGATTGCCAAAGGAATCTGTGTTTTGATCATTTTCGGAGGGGTTTATAGCGTTTTTGCCCGCATCCAACGTCGATCAGAAGAAGACTAAGCCCGAAACGGAGTTTATGCCTTCAAAGGGTTTTAAACGGAATGCCTGCTCCTAGAGCGGCCATTCGAGCTCGGCTCCTTCAACTCTTCATTCTTGAAGGCCTAGAACCATCCCCCATTCATCTACCGCATTCACCCCCCTTTAGCCAGGGCCATTAGGCACTTATCAGCTATGGTATACAATTTTTCAGCTGGACCCGCTATTCTTCCAGCAGAAGTTCTCACTCAAGCACAAACTGAACTCATAGACTACCAAGGTACGGGTATGTCCATCATGGAAGTCAGTCATCGCTCTGAAATTTTTGGGAAGGTCATTCGATCTGCAGAAGCCGGCCTACGAGAGTTGATGCAGATTCCAGAGACCTATGCAGTCCTGTTTACCCAAGGTGGAGCATGGTCTCAGTTTTCTGCCGTTCCGCTTAATTTACTGGGTAGCTCAGGGAAGGCCGACTACATCGACACCGGTTCTTGGTCTGTTAAAGCGATTGGTGAGGCTAAGCGATATGGCCAAATACACGTAGTAGCGAGTAGTCAAGATCGACAGTATCAGTATATCCCTGAGACGAATCCTTCAGATTTTGATCCAGAGGCTGATTACCTGCATATAACCACCAACAATACCATATATGGCACCACTTTCCCCGCCCTGCCCAAGGGGGTTGGCGCCCCCCTTGTGGCTGATATGTCCTCTAATATCCTTTCTCAGCATTACCAAGTAGAAGATTTTGGCCTGATTTACGCTGGTGCTCAAAAAAACATTGGTCCTTCTGGACTAACCGTAGTGATCATTCAAAAAGAGTTGTTAGGCAAGGCACATCCTCTTTGCCCCAAAATGCTGAATTACCAAACCCACGCAGAAAAAGATTCCTTATTTAATACCCCACCCACCTTTGCCATTTACTTAGCGGACCTGGTATTTCAATGGCTGATCAAGCAAGGAGGAGTAGCCGCCATCGAAAGCCTAAACCGTCAAAAAGCAGGTCTACTTTACTCATACCTGGATCAATCTACTCTGTTCGATGCACCTATTCAGGCAGCTGACCGATCTATTATGAACGTCGTCTTCCGAGCCCAAAGTCAAGAAAGAGAGCAGGCTTTCGTTGAGGAGGCCTCTCGGCAAGGTTTTCAATTTTTGAAAGGCCATCGGAGCGTTGGGGGCATGAGAGCTAGTCTCTATAATGCCATGCCCTTAGCAGGTGTAGAGGCTTTAATTGAATTTATGAAAGAATTTGAGCAAAGATCCTAAACGCCTGGTTTAGAGCGGAATGCTCTATTTTTTGTGATATTCTCACGAAAAAATATTGCCTTAGCAAGATTCACTTCTGCAAAAGTGAAACTTTTTCGTATTCACTGACATCCATAAGGACAAAATCATGAGTCATGGATATCAAAGAATCTTTGCTTGAGGCTTCTACCCATCCTCCCCAAGATTGCAAAACTAAGCTTCTCATATACTCTTGGTTGGTAGGTCTCGGAAGCATGGGGTCATTTAGCTTGCTGGTCTACACATTTTGGCAAGCAGCCCATTTATAGTGATACACATATTGAAACTTAAATGGGTATGCAACCTTTCCCCTTCCATGCCCATCTTATACGATAAGAACTAGAATCTCCCACCAACTACCCACATTGCTATGATTCGCTTAGAAAATCTGGTCAAGGTATATCGAACCGAAGAAATTGAAACGACGGCTGTGAATGATATTTCTCTTCACATCGAAAAGGGGGAGTTTGCGGCGATCATGGGACCTTCGGGCTGTGGAAAGTCGACCTTGATGAATGTCATCGGCCTGATCGACAATCCTACAGAAGGCAAATATTATTTCTTAGACGAAGAAGTCTCTAAGTACTCTGAGCGGAAGCGAGCCATGTTAAGGAAGCATCATATTGGCTTCGTGTTCCAAAGCTTCAACTTGATCGACGACTTAACCGTATTTCAGAACGTAGAATTACCCATGGTATATGCCCGGGTAGCCCCAGCTGAGCGGAAAGTTCGGGTTGAGGAGGCCCTAGATCGCATGCAGATGATGCATCGCAAAAACCACTACCCTCAACAACTCAGTGGTGGACAGCAGCAGCGCGTTGCAGTTGCCAGGGCCATCGTGAATCGTCCTGCCCTCATCCTAGCGGATGAGCCTACTGGAAATCTTGACACTGCCAATGGCAATGAAGTCATGAACCTCTTAGCAGAGCTTCACAAAGAGGGGGCCACCATACTCATGGTTACTCACTCCCAAGCCTGTGCTCAATATGGTGATCGGGTCATTCACCTACTTGATGGCAAGGTACTGGCTGAAAACATGAATCAGAGTACCATGATATAATGGCATCTC
>CAZFPQ010000150.1:0-16938 GCA_964521065.1 uncultured Bacteroidia bacterium
CCTTGATGCCAGAGCAAAACATGGTTGGGGTCTCCATCCTCCATTTGAACGGCGACTTTGGCCACTTTGGCTAACTTGCTCGTTTCCATCCCACTCCCCAGGGCATCATAGATCCTAGTGGCAGCGGTAATTCGCAATGGAGGAGTCAGCACATTCTTTAGCCCGATCACATAGACCCCGAGTTCGCTGATCGCACGGGCTTGGGTCTCATCATAGCAGCCACTCATGATCACGATTTCTAGGTGCTCGAACAGTTCCAACAACCCAGAAAGCTTGTTGGCCGAAATGGGCTCTGGATGCCCGCTTTTACCCGCCATCATTAATCCCTGCCCCATGCCATTGCTACATAAATGTAGAATCAATGGCTCTTCCTCCTCTGTGTCCAACAAGGCCCGCTCCAAGTCTTGCCGACGTGCAGCAAATAACTGGCTTAAACGAAAATCATCACGGTATTTTGAGCGTCTCAACGCTTCGCCTAACTCTCGAAATTCTTTATCAAATCGACTCCGACCCTCATTAGAAGGGTCAGAAGCTAAAAAGAGGATTTGACGCTGATCTGCCATAAAGAAGCATGGGGGTGCTCACTTTAAGCAAGTTTGGCATTCTGGGGTTGAAATGCAACCTGGGTCTTGGAAGGTTTAATGGGTTAGAATAAGTATTTTCTTGATCCATACAGTTATCAATGCGGAATTAGTTCCGATGGCCATTTGATTGCCACTCCACCACCGCCACACACTCCACCTCCAAGCGAGCGCCTCGAGGCACGCCGGCCACGGCCAAGGTGGTCCTGGCCGGGAAATGCTCGGTAAAGAATCCTCGGTATACCGCGTTCATGGCGGCGTAGTCTTCGATGTCGGCTAGGTAGACGTTGACCTTAACTACGTTGGTTAAATCGGCACCATGTTGTTTAAGGGTGGTTTCGATGTTTTGAAGGGCATTGTGGGTTTCGGTTTGGATCCCTCCTTCGGGAAGTTCGCGGGTGCCAGGTTCATAGCCGAGCTGGCCAGAAAGGAAGAGCATCTGGCCGACTTTGACCACTTCGGAGTATGGCGGGTTGGCAGCGGCTTTGGCGGGGGAGGTCAAGTATTGGACTGCTAGCGGAGTCGCGGTGGGGGGAGTTTGACAGGCGAAAAGGGTTCCTAGGAGGATGAGGGAGATCAGCTTGAGGGTCTGCATGTTTTTTTTGGTAAGATACGTCAAGGAGGGCATAGGTGTGAGCGGGAGCGGGATTACGCGCAGGCCTGCGCTCGAGGCTGGAAATCCCGCTCAGCATGGGGGATTGGAGCGGGTTAGGCACGGGCTTGCGCGCGGGGCCGGAATCCCGCTCAGCATGGGGGATTGGAGCGGGTTAGGCGCGGGGCTGGAAATCCCGCTCAGCATAGGATTTATGGATCCTTTCCAGTTCCATCTAGCTAGTTCTCAATATCCCAACGTCTCAACACCATCACAAAAAGCCCCGGAAGCCGCGGGGAGCGGTTCGGGGCCAGGGATGGCAATAAGGTCAAAAAGGGTCGCTTGCCATCATCCGGGTAGATCGTCACCGAGTCGGGGAATAGACCGGTGTACCCGGCAAGGGGAAACACATGGGGTGTTTGGGTAACATGCATCTGAGTAAGAATCCGTCCGTTACTGGGAAACGAGGTCCTTGGTTCAGAAGCAGCCATTTCAAGTCTGGCCAAGACCGGGTTGGTTTGGGTTACATTAAGAGAATTTAGAGGCGAGACCACTTCGTTGCAAGAAAAAATGCGAACAATCACTCTTTGAACGCGGCAAAATAGTCAAACCCTCAATTCATAGTTTCTCGGTTTAAATAAAAAATCAAATGGTTTGGTTTGGTCCAGGCGAGCTTTCCTTCGCTTGAACAATATCAAGAAGCGAAATACTTTTGGGATCCACCAGTTGACCTATAAGAATCGTGGGTTTGGCCTCCTGTTTGGTCAAAGGCGCAGCGCGAATGGTCAAGCGCTTATCCTTTTGCCATTGCCCCGGTGGAATCGTACCTTCAACTCAAACTCGTCCTTATTTATCTATGCTCGAAAAGTACATTTCCTGGGCCCGTCAGGTTCTCAGTGACCTAGGTTTCCGCCAACTTATGGAAGAGGAACCTTGGCAGGTCGACATCTTGATCCTCTTCATTGGGGTGGGTGTACTGGGTAGTTTGCTGACTGGCCTCTGGCGCTTTGGATTGTGGTTTTATCGCCGACGCCAGCAGATTCGTCTATCGAAAGACCTCCATCCCTTTTTCTCCACCGCAGACATCAAACAAGCTACCGAGTTTTACGTCCCGACTCACTTTCAGAGTACCCCCCCCTCTCAGCATCCAGAGCTAAACCACGCCCACAATGTCACCGCTCGCCAGAAACTCCTCCCCTTTTTCCTGAACCGAGCGTTTAAGCCTGAAAATGATCAACAACGCTTTTACATTGTCCTGGCGGGGTCAGGTATGGGCAAGACTACTTTTATGCTCAACTTATATCTCGCCTACCTAAGGCGGAAACAGTTGGGCAAGGCTCCCTTTCACATTCGCTTGATGCCTTTAGGCTACCCAGATCTCCTTAAGCGAATCGATGGCATCAAAGAGCAAGAAAAAACCATCCTACTACTGGATGGCCTCGATGAGGATACCCAAGCCATTCGGAACTATAAAAGGCGGTTGGAGCGCATCCTCAATAAGGTCAAAGATTTCCGCTTCGTGGTGTTTACCTGTCGGACTCAGTTCTTCCCCACTCATGAAGAAGAACCACGTGAAACCGGGGTAGTTCGCTTTGGTACCAAAGGAGGTTATCAGGTTTTTGCAAAACTCTATCTGTCCCCCTTTGACCGAAGGGATATTCAACAATACCTGCGTAGGCGCTTTGGCCGCTGGAAAAAGAACCACAAGTCTAAAGCGTTGCGCATTGTGGAGCGTTCGCCTAACTTGATCGTACGGCCCATGCTACTGGGCTACATCGAGGATTTGCTGGCCAGCGATCAAGGACAATACCAATATTTGTCTAAACTCTATGAGACCCTGATTGAGAAATGGATCGAACGAGAGGCCAATCGGGTGGAAGAGGAAAGACGCGAACAATTCGCCGCAGAGCTATATCGGTTTTCTCGGGAAGTAGCGATCAATATCTACAAGCAGCGCCGACACCGCAAGGGCCTCTTCATTGGCCTCAAGGAAATCAAAAAGCTGGGCGAACAGCATCAGATTCGATTGGATGAAATCGAGATGCAGTCGAGGTCCTTGTTGAACCGCGACGTGATGGATCGCTATAAGTTTGCCCACAAATCCATCCTCGAATACTTCTTGGCCAGAGAAGCAGTAGAAAATCCTCGTTTTTCAGCTCAGTTTAGCTTTCAAGGCATGGATCAAGCCCGAATGTTTTTTCAAGAAATGTGCTTGATTCGCCGCACCCTGCCCTACCTGTCCGACAACAACAGCAAGATTGAACTGCGCTTTGCCGGGCAAGCCGAGTGGCAGCCTTCCTACCTCCTAGAAGCCGAACAAATTGGCCTGATCAGTGCCCTCAAGGCCCATGGACTGGAAGATTTGAGCATCGTTTCGCCTTTAGTTCAGCTAGAAATCCTAGACTTACGTGAGAGCAAAGCCCAAGCCTTAGGTCCCATCACAGGGTTAAACAATCTCTATGAGTTGCTCTTAAGTGGTGCGAGCCTCACCGATTTATCCGGGTTGGAGGAACTCCCACAATTGGAGCGATTAGACCTTGCCCAAACCGGAGTACACAACCTGGAACCCCTTCGCAAGCTAGGGGAATTACGTGAGTTGGACCTTCAAAAAACCCCAATCCGCCACTTTGAAGCATTAAACGGTCTTTCACAATTGAGAAAGCTCAGCTTGGCCCAAACTAGCATAAAAGACCTGACGCCGTTGCGGAACCTCTCCCACCTTACGGATCTCAATCTTAAAGGAACCAAAATCAATGGCATCAATCCATTGAAGGACCTGAAGGATCTCCGGAGCCTGAACCTGAGCAATACTCCTGTAAAAAACATCAATATCATCAGGAACTTGCCCCAGCTAGAATGGCTAGATTTAAGTCAGACACCCGTGAGCAACTTTAATGCAGTCAAAGCCTTGCCTCATTTGACTTGGCTTAGAATCTCTGCTCCAAGCCTAGAAGCGCCCCTGTTGCAAGAATTAAGCGAGGCCATTCCCAATTGTGAGATCTCAGTTAGCACGGAAGATGCAACCTTCAGCAGCTAGGCTCCACACATGATATACTGAGATAAATTTTCACCTTGTTGAATTGAATTAGATTGTGTACCATACTTGAGTTGACCTGAAAAGGAGTTCATTCAGTTCCAATAGGCGTTCCCACTGACAAACCACACCTTATGTCATCTCCCAATTCAACCGATCGCAGAATGGTCAAAGGCATCTTGCTCTTTGGAGTCTCGGTGATGCTTCTTCCCTTCCTCTTGATGCTATTCGTGCTTTGGGCCAAAGTTCCCCCGGCCAAGCCAGAGAACTTGGTTCACATCCAGGGAAAAATTGAGAAGGCCCGTTTGAGTGAAAAAACGGGAGACATCTACCTACGCATGGTGGATGATGAGCATCACTATTACATCAATCAAGATCTTACCCCGATGGTAGATCAAGCAGCCTTGGAAGTGGCTTTGGCTCAAGGTGAAGCCATTGAATTGGTGTATTTCAAGACGCGCTGGAATCCCTTAGATCCCCAGGGAGTCTCCCGACCCGTAGCCGCTATTCACACCTTAGCCGATCCCATCTTGGACCTCAAATTGGTGGCGGCTCATCGCATACACTAGAACAAGGGATACGGCGGTATGGGAATAAGGGAATACAGAGGTACGGAGAAGCAATGGAAAACTCTTTCACTTTTTAACTCCTTAACTTTTCACCTCCTCCTCACCTCCATTAACCGTTTTTGTTTTGGTTTCCTGCTTAATTACCTACATCCCTTTCCCATCCACTTTCCGACGGCATGCTATTTTCCGGATAGTCTAATGGCCCAAATGGCCACCAAGGCCCAAGCCAAAATCAGCAGTAACCCTCCAATAGGGGTGATGATGCCGACTTTAATAGGGGTTAAGACCAAAAGGTAAATCGACCCTGAAAATAGCAGGGTACCGACCAAGGTGCTGAAGGTTGCTAGGCGTAACAATTGGTGCTGACCAAATACTTTGATCAATACGCCCATACTCAGAAGCAAGAAGCTGTGATACATTTGGAAGCGAACGGCGGTCTCAAATGAGTCCATTTGCCCCGCGTCCAACACGTTCTCCAAGGCATGTGCGCCCAAGGCGCCGGTAATTACTCCCAGCAAACCCAATAGGGCCGCGGCAAAAAAAGCAATTTTCATAACTTCATTTTGACCGGATCAAGGTAAGAAGCAAAGCGGGGAAAGTCTCCATTTTCATTTAATTTTGATGGAAGTCTTTGGAAATATGCCATGGACAGATTTCCCGAGAATTGTAACTAATGAGCAATCCCAAGTTGATACCTTCTTGCCATCTGCCCTTCATAGGTCTGAGCCTTTACAGACCCAAGGCACTTATTGGGACCTCCTTATTCCTGCTGATCTTGGTCTCTTCCGTTTATGCTCAGCAATATGAGCTTCGGACTTACTCTGTTCGCGAGGGCCTAGCTCAATCTCAAGCCTTCAGTCTCCTGGAGGACCAACGTGGCTACCTGTGGATCGGTACGAGAGGAGGAGGGCTAAGTCGATTTGATGGCGAAGAGTTTCAGACCTTTACGACTCGCCAAGGGCTGGTGAATAATTATGTACAAGCTTTACACGAAGATCCATATGGCCACCTTTGGATCGGAACCGATCAAGGAGCTTGCAAATATGATGGACTCCGCTTTGAGGAACTGGATTTGGGGACAGAAATACCGGCCATGGTAAGGGCTTTTGCCAGTGATCAAGATCGGCTGTGGCTAGGCACTGACCAGGGGCTTTTCGTTTATCAAGATTCTCAACTCAGCTCCGTTTCACTACCAAGCCGCAATCCAGACATCTTCAGTTTGTTGATGGATGAGGACACCCTTTGGGTAGGACATTCGAAAGGACTAGATCAGGTGGGGCTTTTAGATACCCTTAGCTGGAACCTTCGAGCAGGTACCATCACAGACCTAGAACGAGACTCGCAAGGCCAGTTATGGATCGCTTCTTATGGCCGGGGCTTGTATCGCAAAAATGGAAACAAGTTTCGCCGATCCTTTCCCAATATCATTGAAGGTCGAGGGCTGATTTTTGACCTCATGCCTGACGAAAAGGGCCACTTATGGCTCGCTACCCAGGATCAAGGGGCAATCCGCATCAACCTCACCGACAGCAGTTTGATCCGCTTAAATGAAGCCAATGGCCTGCCCAGCAACCACATACATGCCCTTTGGCAGGATCGCTGGGGGAATTTATGGTTAGGCAGCTCAGGCGGTGGCTTGAGCAAGTATTTCGGACAGCAGTTTGTCCACCAAGGAGAGGCCGAAGGTTTGCCGGACCAGGCAGTTTACGCCGTCCTCGAAGACATAGACTGTCAAATATGGATTGGAGCCGGAACCCAAGGACTCGCCCGCCAAACCCAGGCAGGCTGGTTGCTAGAGGCAGATAGCAGCAACTTCCCGAAGGTAAAAACCAAGACCATTTATCAGGACCAACAGGGTCGTATGTGGGCGGGAACAGAAGGCCAGGGGCTTTGGCTCAAAGCTGATTCTCAATGGCTCCAGATCAATGGGACCTTGGGCCTAGCGGGCAACTGGGTCAGAGATCTCCTCCAAGATCCAGCAGGCTACTTGTGGGTGGCTACGGCCGGTGGGGGGCTCAGTCGGCTTCGCTTGAAATCAGATACCTTACCTGACTCCATAAGCGCTGACTTTTTTCAGATTCGCAACATTGACCTACCTTCTCGCCGAATCAATTGCCTTCATCTGGACGAAAAGAACCGCATCTGGTTTGGTGCCGCAGATCATGGCTTAGGATACCTCGATGCCAAGAGGCAGCTCCATACCTTGCCTGAACCCAGCCTGCTAAGCAACCGCTCTATTCGCTGCTTGACCCAGGATGCCAATGGCTTTCTATGGGTAGGAACACAAAATGGCTTGTTTCGCCTAGATCTTAATCATCCTGATCCCCTCAGTACCCTTACCGCCATTGAATCCAATTTTCGCTCTACCAACATTTATCTGCTTAGCACCGACGAAGCTCAGGATCTCTGGATTGGCACCGAACAGGGCGTCGACCAGGCAACCCTTGACCCAGATCGCCAAATCATCGATCTCAAGCATTTTGGTTATAACGAAGGCTTCTTAGGAGTAGAAACCTGTAGAGACGCAGTTCTACGGGACCGAGAAGGAGACCTATGGTTTGGCACCGTCAATGGCCTAACCAAATACACCCCTTCGGAGAGAAGAGATACTGAAGGAGCTCCGCAAATTAGCATGGAAGGCATTTCGCTCTTTTATACGCCATTTCACCAGACCGACTATGCTGCTTGGGTTAACGATTGGTACCAACTCCACAGTGGACTTATCCTGCCCTATCGGCAAAACCACCTCAGTTTTGATTTTCGAGCGGTAAATTTGCGCAACCCTGGTTCCGTACGCTATCAATGGCGGCTATTAGGGTGGGAAGAAAGCTGGACACCTGCCACAGAAAAGAGCGATGCTACTTACTCCAATTTACCTCCAGGGGCTTATACATTTGAGGTCAGAGCGGCCAATGAAGATTTACTTTGGGGAAAAACACCACTCAGGGCCTCTTTCCAGATCGAAATCCCTCTTTGGCAAGAGTGGTGGTTCATTGGTTTGGCCTCCTTGCTCATAAGCTTGATCATTTTGGCCCTCTTTAGACTCAGGATCAATAGAATAAGGCGAGAAGCCAGTCAAGAGAGGCGCCGTTTGGAAGTAGAAAACCATTTATTAGAAGTCGAACAAAAAGCCCTTCGCCTTCAAATGAATCCCCATTTTATTTTCAATGCCTTGAGTACCATCCAGGGCCTGATAGGAGAAGGAGATCATCAGAAAGCCCGCTATCAGTTGGCCAAATTTGGGCACTTGATGAGGCAAGTATTAGAAAACTCCCGCCAGAGTCGCATTTCTCTACAGAAGGAAATACAGACCTTAGAAGATTACCTTAAACTGGAGAGATTCGCGAGGGGGGAGAAATTTGACTATAACATCCAGGTGAGCGATGAACTCAGGTCGGATGAAATTCTGATCCCCCCCCTTTTGATCCAACCATTCGCAGAAAATGCCATCATCCACGGACTTAGCCAACTGGGGGCTGAACGCAGAGGAAAGCTTGAGATACGTTTTGCTAAAGAAGGAGCTCAACTTATCGCCCAGATCCAGGACAACGGGATTGGAAGGGAGGCTTCTGCCAATTTACGTAAATTGAATCCTCGCCCTCAGACTTCCACCGCCCTAAAAGTGGTGGAAGAACGGCTAGCCTTGGTAGCGGCCGGGGTAAGAGGAGAGAGCGACCTAATGATTGAAGACTTGAAAAACGATCAAGGCGAAGCTGTAGGCACCCTGATTCGGCTCAGTCTTCCCTTAGAGCGGGAGTTCTGAGGAAAAAAAGGTTGCAAGGGCGGCATGAGTCTCCTTACCTCATCTCTTGCTCTCTTTCTATGATATCCCCCTATGAATCTCAATCAAATCACCGTTCCATCCCTAGATCTTGAAAAGGGGATTGAATTTTATCGGCAACTTGGCTTGAGGCTGATTGTCAAGGCATTGCCTCACTATGCCCGCTTTGAATGCCCCGAGGGAGGGTCTACCTTTTCATTGCATCTCGTAGATCGCCTGCCACAAGGAGAAGGAACCTACATCTACTTTGAATGTGATGATCTAGATGAAAAGTTCGAGAAACTCCAACAACAGGGCTTAAGCTTTGACTTAACGCCTACAGATCAGCCTTGGCTCTGGCGTGAAGCGAGGCTCAGGGATCCAGATGGCCACCTCATCATTCTATACTATGCAGGAAATAATCGACGCTATCCACCCTGGCGTTTGCCCGAGGCCGATAGGTAGAGGTTTTCGTGGATGTCATTTAATTTGCACCTCTACTTTCTGCCAAGGGGAAGCTCCTAGCTCTATGGCTCGATCAAACGGAGCAGAATTTCCAACCATGATTTCATAGGTCCCAGAACGCAATACCTTCTCGCCATCTTCTCCATATACTGCGAGCTTATCTGCCTCAAATTCAAAGCTTACCTGCTGCGTTGCGCCTGGAGCGAGATCTATCCGCTTAAACGCGATTAAGCTGCAATTGGCCTCCTGGATGTCAGCCTCCTGCTTTCGCACATAAACCTGCAGCACTTCTTCTGTAGGTAAACCCTCGGTATTCATGGCCTGCAAAGAGAGTTTCACGTTTTCTCCTGCCCTGAATTGGGTTTGGTTTACCTTGAGAGAATCCAAGGTTACAGGCGCATAGGTCAACCCAAACCCAAAGGGATACAAAGGTTCTTTTTGGAAGTAGCGATAAGTTCGATCTTCCATGTTGTAATCCTCGTAGGGAGGCAAATCAGCTAGGTCTTTGACAAAGGTCACGGGGAGTTTGCCAGAAGGACTTGCTTTTCCAAATAGGATGTCGCCCACGGCTTGACCTCCTTGCTCACCAGGATACCAGGCATATAAAACGGCATCCGCCAACTCATGGACTTCGGGGCTAGAAATTGCACTGCCTCCAGTTATAACGACAATGAGTTTTTTATCCTCGGCCTTTTCTCGGATCAGTTTGAGGAATTCGATTTGGTTGGCGGGAAGGTTGATGGTTTCTCGGTCTCCGTAAGAAGGAGAAGCAATTGCCTCTCCTTCTTCTCCTTCCAGCAATTGAGAAATTCCCAAGCAGGCTATGGTCACATCGGCCACTTGTGCCTCTTCGGAATACCAATCAACAGGATTGACATTGACCCGATCCATCAGGGCTCCCTGTACATAGCGAATGGCAGTGTGATTAGATACATTTCCTACAATCCCTTCTAGCAGGGTAGTCAATCGGTCGCTCACACCGTAATAATTGGCCAACAATGCTTGGGCATTAGCGGCCATCGGCCCGGTGACAAAGACACTGCGAACATTGGGATCCAGGGGAAGAGTTTGGTCCTGATTTTTGAGTAGGACCACAGATTTTAAGGCAGCCTCATAAGCCAATTCTATATTTTCTGGGCTGCGAACTACCTCTGTAGTGATGGCATCGTAAGGTGTGCTGCCTTCCGCATCAAATATTCCCAATCTAAATAAGGTTGGCAGTAGCAGGCGCAGGTTGACATCTACGTCATTCTCGCTGGTCAGTCCTTGTTCGATGGAGGCCATAAGCTCCGGGTAGGTATTGCCGCAGTTGAGGTTACATCCTGAGTTTAGGGCCAAAGCGGCCGCCTCGGCTCGGGTTTTCACCACTTGATGTCCGTTGAAAAAGTCTTCAATGGCCCAGCAGTCCGAAACGAAATAGCCCTTAAAGTCCCACTTTTCCCGCAAAACCTCTTGCATCAAATAGGGATGAGCATTGCAAGGGGAGCCATTGGTGCGGTTATAGGCGCCCATGACCCCAGCGACCTTGGCTTCTGTTACCAAGGCTTCAAAAGCAGGCAAATAGGTATTCCACAGGTCATAAGAAGACACCTGTGCATCAAACTCATGTCGCAAGCGTTCTGGTCCACTATGGACAGCGAAATGCTTCGCCATGGCAGCTACCTTCAACTGATCGTCTTCACCCTGGAGTCCTTTTACAAAGGCTACGCCCATCCGCCCAATCAAATATGGATCCTCTCCGTAGGTTTCTTGCCCCCGCCCCCAACGAGGGTCACGAAAAAGATTCACATTGGGAGACCAAAATGTTAGTCCCGCATACCGATCCATATACCCCGTCTGCTTATTGGCATTGTACTTGGCCCGGGCTTCCAGGGCAATTGCCTCGCCGATCCTAAACATTAAATCGGGGTCAAAGGTGGCCCCTAATCCAATTGCCTGAGGAAAGACTGTGGCTCGGCCATTTCGGGCAAGTCCATGCAAACACTCATTCCACCAACTATAATTGCGAATTCCTAAACGGGGAATCGCAGGTGCCTCAAACATCAGTTGTCCCACCTTTTCCTCTAAGGTAAGCCGGCTAATGAGATCTTCTACCCGATCTGTTACGGGCAATTCGGTGTCATTAAAAGGAAAATTTTGTGGTGTCTGAGCATTGAGCGAGTCCGAAATAGGTCTCATCAAAAAAAAGATTAGAATCGTGAGAAAGGCATTCTTCAGCATGACAAAAAGCTTGGCGAGGTCATTGGTTAAGAGGAGTGGGGACTGATTTAAGTAGGAAGTGAGAAGCTAGGTGCGAGAGGCGAGACGGCTTGATACTGATAAACCTAATCTCATTACTCGGCTCCTTCTGCTCACCTACTTAACTTGATACTGCGGCGCATCATCCCTCAAGGCATAGATAAAGCCTACCCTCTAAAGAGAAGGTAGGCTTAGTAGATTTACTATGATTGAGGAATTAATCCTCCTTATTTTCTTCCGTGGAGTCGGTCGTCTCCTCGGCAGGGGCTGTTTCCTCCGCGGGAGTAACTTCCTCAGCAGGGGCATCCTCTGCCACAGGGGCCGCAGTATCAGCTTCGGTAGAGGCTGGCGCTTCTTCCGCAGCTGGTTCAGCTGGCTTGGGCGGATTTTTCAGCATTTCATTGAACTCCGTGATCTGCTTTTTGTACTCATCAATCAGCTTGTTCTCCTTGTCAATCTGCCCATTAATCTGGGCACGTAGGGCATCGCCGGACTTACCACGGGCAATGCGGTCCATGTTCTCCTGGTACTGAGTGATGGTTTCACGAGCCTTGCCAATTTTGCGGCGCAGCTGACTTACTCGATCCTTGACCACTTTGGTTCGCTCATCCTGGTCGTCGATGCTATCCAAAGTGGTACGCACTTTCATCTCGCGGATTTCACTGCGCTTAGCCGGTAAACCATTGAAGAACGCATCCACTTCAGCGCGAAACTCATCCCAAATCTTATCCTTTTCCTTGTATGGAACCTTGCCAATTTCCCGCCACTCCTTTTGAATGGTCTTGATACGCTCAATCATTTCAGGCACCGAACCACTGCCTTCTTCTGTGATCTTTTTCACCTCGTCGATCAAGGTCCGTTTCTTGGCCAAGTTTTCATGCTCTTCTGCATGTAGGTCGTGGTAATGCGCACGACGTGACTCAAAGAAGCTGTCACAGGCCGCACGGAAGCGATTCCACAATTTGTTGGAGTGGCGCTCGGGTACGGGCCCCGTTTCTTTCCAATCGCGCTGAAGGCGCTTCAGTTCCTTGGCCCCCCGTTCCCATTCTTGAGAAGCTGCTAGGGCTTCTGCTCTTTCAACTAGGGCCTTTTTCTTCTCTAAGTTTTCTTGTCGGAAATCATCAAACTTCTTAAAAAACTCTGCCTTCTTGCCGTAAAACGCATTACAGACATCGCGGTAACGCGCCCATAGCTCGCCATTTACGCTCTTAGGAGCTTGACCGATTTCCTTGTATTCTTCTTGAAGAGCCCGAAATACCTTGCTGGCCTCATTCCAGACTTTGGGGCGGTCTGCAGCATACTCGCGGTACTCTTCCATTTTAGCCAGAATGGCCACCTTCTTATCTGCATTCTCCTGCCGAGCTTCATCTAACTTGCTCTTAAATCCTTCACGGATCTCAAAGAACTCGTCGATGATGGAGCGGTATTCATTGTTGATGCGGTCCATGTCTTCACGGGGGACATGGCCTACGGACTTCCACTGCTGCTGTAGCTCTGAGAGCAGATCCATCTTTTCTTTCCACACCTCGGGATCGTCCCGCACGTCTTCCCCAGGAATGAGGCTGGCTTTGGCTTCTTCGATCAAACGCTCCTTTTCTCCCAGATTGATCTTGCGATCATAATCCAGCAGCTCAAAGTGCATCTCACGAAGCTTGTAAAAGCTATCTAACAGATAGCGGTAGTCTGTATATAAAGCATCCAGGTGAGCTTTGGGGACCTGACCGATGGCTTTCCACTGGTCTTGTATGGCCCGTACTTCCTGAATCTTGAGAGGATCTTCTTGCTCGACCACCGCTTTGAGCTGAGCCAATAAATCTTTCTTTTTGGTGTAGTTGACCTCTCGCTCTCCTTCCATGCGGCGTTGCTCTGCCACACGGCGCTGGTTAAACTGAGCTAAACGACTGAGGAAAATTTCTTCCAAGCTCTTGTCCAGGTCTCCTTGGTACTTAATGGTATCGTAAGAACGCTTGGCCAAACCAACTTTAGGAGCTTGCCCCAGCACATTTCCTTCTTTAAGGTAGCCATCCATTAAGTGGATCAAGTCACCGATAGAGGCTTGAGTCAGCACCTGGGTAGAAGCTCCTTTTTGGCTAAGAATCTCCCCCACCCTAGCAGCTATGGCTTCATTCAGGGCAGGAAGGTCCTCAGGAGTCGGTGGACCGCTGATAGGTTCCTCTGCAGGCTGAGCAGGCGTTTCTGTTGTCTCCGCCGCCGTCTCCTCCGTTTCTGTAGAGGGCGTCTCTTCCTCAGGCTGCTCAGGAGAACTTTCTGCGGTAGGGGAAGGGGAAACTTCTTCACCTATAGCAGGAGTTTTTTCCTCCTGAATGCTAGGGCTTTCCGTCTGTACAGGAGTCTCTTCGGAGGAGGCGACTTCTTCTACATCTGCTACTATCTCAGGGGTAGATTCTTCCTGCACAGGGGCAGGAGCTTCGACTACAGGAGTAGATTCTTCGACAGGTGCTTCCTCAGACGGTGAGGGTTCCGCAGATTCGTTCACACTCTCCTCACTTACTTCTTCTCCCTCAGAGGCGTCTACGGCTTGCGTGCTTTCCTCATTGGCAGAGATTGCGTTTTCTTCCTCGTCCAACTGGGGAGTTTCAGAGGTTTCTTCAGGAGTTTGAGAGGAAGTTTCCTGAGGGGGAATCGGAGTAGTGTTCTCTTCGTGGGAGGACTCTAATTCTTCCGACTTTTCCGGGTTCTCTTGATCGATCAACATAAGATCCACATTGGTTCTCGGCTTCTCAGAAAAGATTGGCCAAGAGGGGTCGTTTCTTGAGGTATTTTGACTTTAGTTAGCAACTGCAATTAAAGGAAATATTTCCAAACATGCTTAGCTCCCATCTCCTTCTAGCCCCTGATAAAGATCAAGGCTCTTATCGCGCCTAGGGCTTAAAGCCAGTGGTCGATTTAAGCAGGTTCACCTCAGGAGGGTTCACTAAATTTGTAGCCACCTTTTTTGTAGGTTCCCATACAAATCTCTTGCCCACTATGCCCTGCCCCATACAAAAGTCCATATTTATTGGTCTGCTGCTAACCCTTGCTCAGCTCACCCCTTGCTTACATCCCCTTGTTGCCCAAAATGCTCCCGGGACCCAACTCCACATCAAGAAGGCCCAAGGAAAGATTGTCCTTGATGGAATCCTCGATGAAGAGGATTGGAAAAAAGCGGAACTGGCCAAAGATTGGTACCTCAATTTCCCCAATGATACCACCCCCGTAAATTTCCAAAGTACCGCCCGCCTCACCTTTGACGACAACTTTCTTTACGTGGCCTTTTATTGCGACGACGATCAGACTCCAGACTTGATCAATTCCCTGCGTCGGGATTTTGACTATGGCCTCAATGACAACGTAGGTGTGGTCATCGGTCCCTACAATGACCGCTTAAATGGATTTTTCTTCAACATCACTCCTGCGGGGGTACAAATGGAAGGAATTGTGTCAGCAGGTGGGGCCAACGGGGGATTTAGTACCTTTTGGGACAACAAATGGTACTCCAAAGTAGTGCGCTATGAGGATCATTGGATCGCCGAGCTAGCCATTCCTTTTAATAGTCTTCGTTACAAAAATGGATTGGACGAATGGAACATCTCCTTCGTTCGGGCCGATCGGAAACGCAATCAGCAAAGCTCCTGGGTGCGGGTGCCCATCCAGTTCGAGCCGGGCAACTTCGCTTATTCGGGCCAATTGGTCTGGGATGATCCTGCCCCTCCACCTAGTCTCAACGTTTCTCTTATTCCCTACATCGCTGGAGGGGTCTCTCAAGACCTGCAAACCCCTGAACCCGAAATCGACAGCCGGTTTTCGGCAGGATTTGACGCAAAAGTCGCTATTACCCCCTCTTTGAACCTAGACCTTACGGTCAATCCCGATTTTTCACAGGTAGAGGTCGATCAACAAGTAATCAACCTCACCCGCTTTGAGATTCAACTGCCTGAGCGGAGGCAGTTTTTCTTGGAAAATAGCGACTTGCTAGACAACGCAGGCTTTCCAAGCGCAAGGCCTTTCTTTTCTCGACGGATTGGCTTGGTCCAAGATTCACAAGGCCTATTTCAACCCGTACCTATTTTATTTGGGGCCAGGTTGAGCGGTTCGATCAATCCAAAATGGCGAGTCAACCTCCTCAATATGCAAACCCAAGTAGCGGAGGAGCAAGGCTTACCTGGCCAGAACTTTACCGCGGCATCTTTGCAACGTAACTTCGGAGCTCAGTCTAGTCTGACTTTGACCATGGTCAACAAACAAAACCTAGGCGTAGGGGAAGCGGACAGCAATCGTTTTTTTCATGAGAGTGTATTCCGACGAGTTCCTAGTGGAGACAGCAGCATACGCAGGTTAAACGCCAGTAATCGCTCCGTGACGGCAGACCTAGAATTGCTCAGCAAAGACAACCGATGGTACCACAGCTCTTTTATTTCGCGCTCGATTGACAACTATGCCACGGGCTTACCCTGGGCAGGTTCGGCCTTCTTCCGTTATGCGGATCGTAATTGGACTGCTTTTGCAGGAGGGAATTACATTGGTGAAGGGTATACCGCAGAAACAGGCTTTGTGCCTAGTTTAGGGGTATATCCGGGCCAGATGTCTGCGTTTGGGAATGTGAGCTACAAGTTTTTCACCCCAAATTCTCCCCTGGTATTCATGGGACCAGAAATCGAGGTAAACCATACCTACTTACCGACTACCCTTCTGACAGACCGCAGTTATAATTTCAATTACCTATTTAGTTTTCGCAATACCGCAGAGCTGGTGCTTTCTTACGGCTACGTATTTCAGCGACTCACCTTCAGCTTTAATCCCATTGATTCGGAACGCTACCTCGAATTCCTAGAAGGGGAAAGCTATGATTGGTCTCTGATCAGCGTAGGCTTTACCAGCAACAATCGTCGCCTGTTTAACTTCAACCTAGAAGCCAACTATGGGGGATTTTACAATGGACGTAACCTAAACCTAAACGGGCAGCTCAACTATCGCTATCAGCCCTTTGGCAACATTTCTCTGCAATTTGACTACAACAACGTTCAACTCGCCGACGGATATGGGCAAGATCAGCTCTTTTTGATTGGTCCTCGCTTAGACCTCACGCTGACGGATGCCCTGTTTTTGACAACCTTCGTGCAATACAACAATCGCCTTAACAACCTCAATCTCAACGCCCGCTTCCAGTGGCGTTATCGCCCGGCCTCGGACTTCTTCATCGTGTACACAGAGAATTATTTACCCGAAAACTTAAACAGCAAGAATCGGGCACTGGTCTTTAAGTTGGTGTATTGGTTGAATTTGTAGAAAAGTCATCAAAAAAGCAGCGCCTTTATTTTGTGAGCATCCGGGCGGTCCCATCCCATTCTTCTGGTACTCCTTCCAGCAGGTATTTTCTCGACAGCTCCAGGTAGTATTGGGTGGGCTGATCCCTAGGCAATTCGCGCTCAATAGCTTCAAATGAGGCAAGGGCCTCAGCAAAATCTTGGTCGAGGTAGGCGGCCAGGGCTTGTTCGAAGCGAGGGGTCTGCTGGGTGAGAATTTCTCGGTCTTTATCGCTTTCTCCCATAAAAGCCTGAAAGACCTGGGTCGCACCTTTGCGCCCCTTAACCATGACTTTGCCTAGGCTCCTGAGGCCATCTTTGGCCTCTTCCACTAATTTCACCCAGGTAGATTCACTGAGCAAGACATTGACCCCAAAATGCTTGGTCAGTCCTTCC
>CAZFPQ010000151.1:0-16879 GCA_964521065.1 uncultured Bacteroidia bacterium
CTACCTCCGGCGTCGGCAATCGACAAGACTTCTCCTGACACACGTAAATCATGGTCCGACCGGACAGCAGCTTGCCCTTGAGCAACTCCAAATCGCCTTCTCCGACACCTCCCAAGAGGGCCACGTTGGGTAACCAATGTTGATCTAGGGCTTGACGCTGGGCATTGGCTTCTGGACCTACCACAGCGACCTCATAAAAGGGGTACACATAGTGGCTCATCAAAATTGCCCAATTGGCGGTACTCACCCCTCCTTGGGACAGGTTAGGAGCTACGTTGTGCAGCATTTGTTCCGCTAAGTCAAGGTATTCTTGTCGGTAGAGGTAAGTTCCCAGTAGGAATAGGTTCTGCGCCAACACCGAATTGGCCGCAGGAATCACGTTGTCACTGAGCTCCCGTGGCCGGGCAATCAGGGGGTCATCCTCAGCCGAGGTAAGGAAAAAGAGCCGGGTCTCTGGGTCCCAGAAGTTCTCACGGGTATACTCCATTAATTGTTGGGCCTTTTCTAGCCATTGGGCATCAAAGCTAGCTTGGTACAAGGCCAAATAGGCTTGGATCACCAAAGCATAATCCGAGGCAAAGGCATTGACCTGGGCTTCACCCTGACGCCAACTGCGGTATAGCCCCCCATCAGAGCGGCTCATGTCGGTCTGCAAAAAGTGGGCGGCTTTGAGGGCACGCGCTAAATAGGCTGGATCGCCAAAGCTGCGATAGGCATCGGCGTAAGCTTTGATCATCAGCCCATTCCAACCGCTGAGAACTTTGTCGTCTAGTGCAGGGCGTTCTCGCTTGGTTTGCTTCTCTAGCAAGGCCGCTCGGCCCTGGGTCAACATTTGAGCAAACTCAGCAGAATCCAAGCCCTGGCGAGCCATGACCTCTTCTGCAGGATCGGTGATATGGAGGATGTTGAGGGCAGCTTCTCTTTCTTCGGGCCAATTGCCAAAAGGGGAGACGTTGTAATAATCTTTAAAGGCATCCGCCTGATGACCCAGCAGTTTGGTGATGTCTTTTTCTTTCCAGACATAATAACGCCCTTCTTCTCCCTCGCTATCCGCGTCTAGCGAAGAATAAAATCCCCCCGTAGAATCACTCAGTTCATTTTCCACAAAATTCAAACAGGCTTCCACCACCCGACGATACTCCTCCTTGCCATACTGTCGGTAAGCCATGCTATACAAGCTCACCAACTGAGCATTGTCGTAGAGCATCTTCTCAAAGTGAGGTACATGCCAAATTGAGTCTACCGAATAGCGAGCAAACCCACCCCGCAGGTGGTCATAAATTCCACCTTGCCACATGCGATCCAAGGTCAGCTCTACCGCAGACAAGGCTTCAGATGAACCGGAAAGCGCACCATACCTGAGCAAAAGTTCTTGAACCGGAGCCAGGGGGAATTTCGGAGCCCCTTGCAAGCCCCCGTGGGTGAGGTCTATTTGTCGAAGTAGAAACTCACAAGCCAGCTGCCAATTGCTGCGTTCAAAAGGAGGAGGGTCTTGCACCAGTTCGGCATAGTCCATGCGTGCTACGCCTTGGGTGACTTGGTTCCCCATGTTTTGCAGTTGCTGAGGCTCTCGCTCGTACATGCCCGCAAAGGTTTCCAGCAGTTTGAGCCAATCTTCCTTAGGCAGATAGGTCGCAGCAAAAACAGGCTGACCACTGGGCAAAGCGATCACGTTAAGAGGCCAACCTGTGCGTCCGCTGGTCAGCATAGCGGCATTCATGTAGATTTGATCTACGTCGGGTCGCTGTTCGCGGTCCACCTTGATGGACACAAACTGCTCGTTCATCACCTTGGCTACAGTCGAATCCTCAAAACTTTCTTCTTCCATGACGTGACACCAATGGCAAGCCGCATAACCGATGCTGATCACCATTAGCTGGTCTTTCTCCTTCGCTGCTTCCAGGGCTTCTTCCCCCCAAGGATACCAATCTACCGGATTATAAGCATGCTGTAGGAGGTAGGGACTGCTGCTGTTGATCAATCGGTTGGCATTTTCCTTGCCCGTGTAGGTTCCGGATTGGGTACGGCAGGAAAAGAATGTTAAGGTGAAAAAGAGGATATATAAAGCAGAAGTGAGTCTAGGCATGGGTTTGAATTCTATTCAAGAAGAAAGGTACATATTTCTACCTTATCCCAAGGCTGTTACATCAAGGAAATGATATTTGTCTCTAAAGGCCATGAGAAATCAAATGGATAGTCTAGAGGTTTGGCAAAAGAATCGTTAGTTTTCTCTCTGAAACCCAAATCAATCTTTGCCAAGCCATGCGCAAATTCTTCCTCTATTTTGCTCTGATTATCGGAATCCTATTCCTAGGGCTACTGGCCGCACCCTTTATTTTTAAAGATAAAATCCAAGCTTTGGTTCAGGCAGAAATAGACGCCAACCTGAACGCAGAGGTCTATTACGGCGAAGTAGGGCTCTCATTGATCAAAAATTTCCCTAACGCCCGTATTTCTATCGAAAAATTTGGGGTAGTAGGCCAAGACGTATTTGAGCAAGATACCCTCGTTGCTGGAAAGCTCTTTGCAGCAGTAGTGGATATAGGGAGCATTTTGGGTGGAGACGCCATCCATTTGAAAGAAATCCTACTAGAGGAAGGCCAGGTAAACCTCATCACCTTGTCCGATGGCCGCGTCAATTACGACATTGTGGTGGCTGATAGCAGCGCTACCGCAGCAGAAGCTGCCCCCGTTCCCGACAGCCTTGCTGCAGCTGAATTGATGATCGAGTTAGAGCGCTACGCCCTCACTGATGTCGACATCGCTTATATCGACGAAAGCTACCCCATGGAATTACGCATCAAAGGGCTTGACCACCAAGGCAAAGGCAAGTTTACCGAAGAAGTTTTCGACCTCGAAACCTACTCCAAGGCTCAGGCTGTCACTTTTGTTTATGACGGCCTTGCCTATCTCAACCGAACCCAGCTAGAAGGAGACTTTAACGCTACCATCACCAACCAGGATACCTTTGGCCTGGAAATGAGAGACAATCAGATTCGACTCAACGCCATGCCGTTGGTCTTTGCCGGGGACGTTTGGATGTATGGGGACGACATCGAAATGAAACTGAGCTATGGCAGCCCCCAGACCAATTTTCGCAGCCTGATGTCTTTGGTACCGGCGGTGTACGCCCAAGATTTTGAGGACATCGGCATCAGTGGGGGCTTGGTTTTCGATGGGTTTGTAGATGGGGTTTACAATGAAACCCAAATGCCCGGATTTGGCTTGAACCTGCGGGTCAACAATGGCACCATTCAATACCCAGATTTGCCCGAAGCCATCCGCTACCTCGACCTCGACCTATCTGTGTTCAACCCAGAAGGTCCAGACCTGGAGTCCATGAAAATTGACTTGAAAAAACTCAAAGCCCAGTTGGCGGGGGACCCTTTTGAGGCCCAAGCGAAAGTGGTAGGACTAGAAAAGATAAGCATCGATGGGAGAGCTAAAGCCGAATTAGACCTTGCCAAACTCACCCAGATGTTTCCCATGGAAGGTACTGAGCTTAAAGGGCAGTTCAACCTAGACGCAGTGGCCAAAGGGATCTACGACGAAGCGGCGGGCAGTTTCCCTACCGTAGACGCGGTCATGGACCTGAACGATGGCTATATCCACGATGCGGAATATCCGGCAGAGCTGACTGAATTCAATTTTCATGGGGAGCTCAAAGATGCCGATGGTGCCCTTGAAACGGCCCGCTTGGAAATTCCTCGTTTCCATTTTCTGCTAGATGGAGAACCCCTAGATGGCAGTTTAATCGTCTCAGACTTTAAAGATCCCAACTATACCCTTCGTGCCAATGGAACCCTCGACCTAGCCAAACTACTCCAAGTCTACCCGATTGATAGCTTGGAGATGGCCGGCAAGCTATTCGTAGAGGGTTTTGAAACCCAGGGGGTGTATTCCGACATCGAAGCAGAACGCTATGAGAAGCTGCCCACCAGAGGCAAAATCACCGTGTCCAATCTGGTGTACCAAGACTTTGTCAACCCCAGAACCACAGTGGACCAAGGGGTAGCGGTATTCAACCCAGATCGCATTGAATTGAGTGGAGTAAAAGGCCAGTTGGGCCGCAGCGATTACCAATTGGACGGAGCCTTGACCAATTACATGGGGTATGCCTTGCTACCAGGGGAAGCTCTAGGTGGAAACATCAGCCTGCGTTCCAACCGATTTGACCTCAATGAGTTCATGGAAGAGGAAACCACGGGGGCTTCTGAAGAAAGCAGTAGTTCCTCTGGAGAGAGCAGTTCCTCCTCAGAAGAACACGATTTAGAGGCTTTTCCTGTCCCCGATGATCTCAACGTAAACTTATCGGCTGATATCGGAGAAGTAATCTACGACAACCTCACCTTGAAGAATGTACAAGGCAAACTCAGTATCGTAGAGGAAGAAGTAGACATGGAAAACTTACAATTTGACCTACTGGGAGGAAAGATTGGCATGAATGGCCTGTACAATACCCAGAATCTGCGCGAACCAAAATTCAACTTCTACCTTGACCTCAATCAAGTAATGGTGCAAGAAGCCTTTCAGCAATTCGCCACGATCCAGGAATTGGCCCCCGCGTTGGAAAAGGTTAATGGCCGGGTCAATGCGGAATTGGGACTCAAAGGCTTACTGGGGCAGGACCTAATGCCTAAATTGGAGGTACTTGAGGGACTCGGCAAATTTTTGATGCTAGACGGCGGGCTTCAAGCCACCCCTATGCTATCTGCCATCGAGGAAAACGTAAAACTGGCCCAGCTCACCCCCATTGACCTCAAAGATATCCAAGGTTCTTTTCGGGTAGAGGAAGGCTTTCTGATCATCGCCCCAATAGATTTTCAGGTAAAACAGACCCAACTTACCCTAGAAGGGCGTCAAAGTCTGGCGGGAGCCTTAGACTACCAAGTCAAAGTAGATGCCCCTAGTGGAGCTGTGGATCAGGCAGCCGTGGCAGCTTTGTCCAATTTGACTCGAACCCAGCTACAGAACAGTGAGCGGGTCACGGTAAACCTCGCGGTAGGCGGCACCTATCAGAAACCAAGCATCAGTGGCGGCGGGGGAGGAACTGTGGATCAGCTCACCGACCAATTAGCGGATCAGGCAAGTCAAGCCTTAAAGGACCAAACCGGTTTGGACGTGGACCTCAACACAGACAGCCTGAAGCAACAAGCCCAGCAAGCCTCTCAACAAGCCAAAGACAGCATCGCGACCTTGGCAGCCCAAACACAACAGCAAGTCAAGGACTCCCTCGCTAGTTTGGCCCAACAAGCCAAGCAGGAAGCAGAGCGCAAAGCCAAGGAAGAAGCCCAGAAGAAATTGGATGATCTCAAAAACCGCTTTGGCTTACCAGGACGGAAGAAAAATGATCGGGATTAGAAAGCTCATCGCTTAGCAAGAAAATGGGATTATCCAAGCTGAGGAATATGAGGTGGGAACTTAATCGCTAACTTTTCCCAACCCGCATAACCCAAATCCTATTTTCTCTTTCTCCCTGATACGACTCCCCTAGCATCCCTGAATCTGGTAGAAAAATCCCTATCTTAAGGAACACTCAAAAAATAAGTTATGCCTTTTTGCTTGGCCTTTTGCCCCAGCTCTTCGTCAGAAAATCCTCCCTTAGCTCCACAGGTCGGAATCTTCGACTCGCTAAGGTCGATTTTCCTTCCTTGATCTGGAACAAAATTCCTACGCAAAAGAGACATGTTATTTTTTCATGTTCCTAAGTGTTGGGCACGCTTTCTTTAATGAGAAACGGCCTAGTACTCTGACGTAAACCAAAGCTACCTATGCAACGATTCAGGAATTATTGCGGGCTGCTTGTGCTCTTATTGGGCACGGGTGCCTGGCAGGGCACAGAGCCGCTCAAAGACCAAGTAATTCAGTCTGTAGAAGCCCAAGAAAGCCAACTCATAGAGATGAGCGATCAAATTTGGGCCTTCGCAGAAACCGCCCTGGAAGAATCTCAATCAGCCAAGGTCTTAGCCGACTATGCAGAGGCCCAAGGCTTTACAGTAGAACGGGGAGTGGCCGAAATGCCTACCGCCTTCGTCGCCTCTTATGGCTCAGGCCGACCCATCATTGGAATCCTCGGTGAATTTGATGCCTTACCTGGCCTTTCTCAAGAGGCTAGCTCTAAGAAGAAACCTTTGGAAGAAGGAAAACCTGGCCACGGATGTGGGCACAATATGTTTGGCGTTGCCAGTTTGGGAGCAGCGGTCAGCATCAAGGAGTTGATCGAAGCAGGCAAACTGGAAGGAACCATTCGTTTCTACGGTACTCCCGCCGAAGAAACCATTGGAGGAAAGCTCTACATGGTTCGCGCTGGGCTATTCGACGACCTCGATGTCTGCCTAGATTGGCACCCTGGAGCCAACATCGAAGCCAATGCCCAACCCAGCAAAGCCCTTATTGATTTTCGGGTCAAGTTCTACGGACAAGCCGCTCATGCCTCTGCCGATCCCTGGAATGGTGTCTCCGCGGTAGATGCCATGGAGTTTTACACCACCGGACTTAACTATCTCCGTGAGCATCTCAAGCCCAGTGCAAGGATTCACTACTTGATTGAGCACGCTGGAGACGTGGTCAATGTAGTACCCGAAAACGCCCAGATTTGGACCCGCATGCGAGATGCCAAGATGGAAGATGTACGCAAACATTACGCGCGAGCCAAGAAAATCGCCGAAGGAGCTGCCATGATGGCTGGAGCCGAATTTGAAATCGAATTGATTTCGGGCATGCACGAGATCATCGTCAACCGCACGGGCGCCACAGCATTACAAGCCAATATCGAGGCCTTAGGACCAATTAGCTATACCGAGGAGGAAATTGCCTTTGCTAAAGAAATCCAAACCGCTACTGGCAAGGAGACTTCTGGTATTGACGGAGAGATTCATCCGCTAAAAGCCACCGACCCCATCCCCAAAGGCGGTTCTACCGACGTAGGTGACGTCAGTTGGCAGGTGCCCCAGATTTCCCTTCGCGCCACCACAGCACCTATTGCTACCCCATGGCACTCTTGGGCGGTCGTGGCTTGTGGGGGCATGTCCATCGGACACAAGGGAATGGCCTTTGCTGCGAAGGCCTTGGGCATGACCATGGTGGACCTATTTACCAATGAACAACTCCGCCAAGACATGCGGGCCGAATTTGATGAGCGACTAGAAGGGCAAAGCTACCAAAGCGTTTTACCTAAAGGCGCACCTCCAGTTCCCATGAGCATGAGATAAATCAAAGGGGGCTTAGACATGGCCCCCATTTATCTCCCCTCTATTTCCTCTCCTTAAGCTTTAAAACATGAGAAAAAATACCTGCATAGCCCTTTTCACAGTAGGGCTTATCGCCTTATTATCTCCCCAATCTCTTCTGGCTCAGCGTCGCAAAAAAAAAGCAGAAGAACCCCTCATTTCCTACCAACAGCTTGACTCATCCAATTTTACCGCGCTCAAATTTCGAAACATTGGGCCCTTCCGCGGCGGGCGATGTGTCGCCGTTTCTGGCGTATCTGGGCAGCCCCTCACCTATTATATGGGTAGTACGGGGGGAGGAGTGTGGAAAACCACGGATGCAGGACAAAGCTGGAAAAACATTTCTGACGGGTACTTCCGGACTGGCTCGGTAGGAGACATCGCTGTGAGTCAAGCCGATCCCAATGTAATCTACGTGGGCATGGGCGAGCACCCCATCCGAGGTGTAATGACTTCTTTTGGAGACGGGGTTTATCGTTCAGTAGACGCGGGGCAAAGTTGGCATCATGTCGGATTGGATGAGACCCGCCATATTTCCGACGTGGTAATCCACCCAGATGATCCAGACTGGGTCTACGTGGCCGCCCAAGGGGCAGCCCATGGTCCCAGCGCGGAGCGTGGCATCTATCGCAGTCAGGATGGCGGCAAGACCTGGGAACAGGTATTATTTGTAGACGAAAACACCGGTGCCTCTGGCCTAGCCATGGATCCCAGTAATCCCCGTATCCTCTATGCTGCCACCTGGCAGCACACCCGCTATCCTTGGACCATGGAAAGTGGAGGCCCTGGCTCTGGCATATACAAGTCGAAAGATGGAGGCGATACCTGGGAAAAACTGAGCGAAGGACTTCCTGAACTTATGGGAAAAATAGCTGTAAGCGTATCTCCGGTTAATCCTAGTCGACTCTGGGCCAACATTGAAGCTGAGCAGGGTGGAGTGTATCGCTCTGATGATGGGGGGAAAAAATGGACGCGCATTTG
The DNA here is from genome assembly GCA_964521065.1 of uncultured Bacteroidia bacterium. GTDB lineage: Bacteria > Bacteroidota > Bacteroidia > J057 > J057 > CAYVAP01. Next base: position 8,211 of record CAZFPQ010000151.1, read on the forward strand.
CGCGGACCGGGTCACTCAGGCTCGTAGCTGGTACTACATGGAGATTTTCGCCGATCCTCAATCAGCAGAAACGGTATACGTTCTCAACGCCCCCATGCTCAAGTCCATCGATGGCGGTCGAAGCTTTAAAGCCATTTCCAATCCCCACTCCGACCAGCATGACCTCTGGATCAATCCAGAAAATCCCCAAAACATGATCCTAGGTAATGATGGGGGAGCCTGCATTACCTTCAACGGGGGTAAAGCCTGGTCTACTCAGCAAAACCAAGCGACAGCTCAGTTCTATCGCCTAAGCATAGACCGTCGCTTCCCCTATTATCTCTATGCGGGTCAGCAGGACAACAGCACCGTAGCGGTTCCTAGTCGCACCCTCGGATCAGGAATTGGCTGGAGAGATTGGTACCCAGTAGCCGGGGGCGAAAGCGCCTTTTTGGCTTTTGATGAAGACGATCCACGCTTAGTCTATGGTGGAAGCTATCAAGGAAACCTGTCTGTATACGATCACACTACTGGGCAGCAAAAAGATGTAATGGCTTACCCCACCGCAGGGCTCAGTGCCCTGCCCAGTGAAATGAAGTACCGTTTCAACTGGAATGCCCCCTTGGTCATGAGTCAGCAGGGAGGCAATATACTTTACCATGGAGCCCAAATGGTGCTAAAAAGTGAGGACGGTGGTCATCATTGGGTAGAAATCAGTGGAGATTTAACCCGCAATGAAAAAGATAAACAAGGCCTAGGTGGTGGCCCCATTACCAATGAAGGGGCGGGAGGAGAAAACTACAACACCCTGATGTACCTGGCCCTTTCACCTCATGATGAAAACATCATTTGGGCAGGCAGCGACGATGGCCTTCTTCACCGCAGCGAGGATGGAAAGACTTGGGAAAATGTAACACCTCCTAATGCCCCCGAAGGAATCATCAACAGCATTGAGCTTTCTCCCCACCAAGCTGGCGTCGCATACGTCACCCTAATGCGGTATAAGTTCAATGACCTGGCCCCATACGCCTACCGAACCCGAGACGCAGGAAAGACCTGGGAAATGATCACGGAGGGATTCGAAAAGCATGCATTCCCACGAGTAATCCGAGAAGATAGACAGCGCCCAGGCCTTCTCTATGCTGGCACCGAAACCGGGCTATACCTCTCTACCGATTCCGGTGAGCATTGGCAGCCTTTTCAGCTTAACTTACCAGTTTGCCCCATTCTTGATTTAGGCCTGAGAGACAACGACTTAGTGGTAGCGACCTCTGGTCGAGCTTTCTGGATCTTGGATGATGTAAGCGCCATTCAGCAAATATCCGATGATCCCAGCACCGCTAACCTCATTATCCCCAAGCCTACCGTCAGGGTGGTAGGGGGAGGCCGTGGAGAACCCTTTATGGGTAAAAATCCTCCTTCAGGCATGATTATAGACTACTTTTTACCCGACTCCCTTCCCGACAGTGTGAGCCTTGAGTTAACAATCCATGACTCAGAGGGGAGTCTGGTTCGTAGTTTTTCCAGTGAGAAAGACCCGGAATTCAAAAGATTCTTAGGAGGCCCAAGTCCAGAACCCACCTTGGATAAACATGTTGGCCTCAACCGCTTTGTCTGGGACTTGCGCGCCGATGGCCTGCCAGCTGTTAATGGCGTACTGGTACTGGGTGACTATCGAGGGGCCATCCAGGCCCCAGGCAGCTACCGCCTCCACCTAAGTGTTGGGGAGCAGAACTTCGAAGCACAAGCAGAACTGCTTCCCGATCCGCGCTTAGATGCATCAGAGGCAGACTTTGCCCGTCAGGCGCAGGTTCTTCGTGACATAGAGGCACAAGTCATTGACATTCATCAATCGGTTAGTCAAATGCGGAGGGCTCAATCACAGGTAAAATCGGTAGTTGCAAGGCTAAAAAAGCAAGACTTGGCGGCTGAACTTATCGAACAAGGAGAAGCCATAAGTGAAGCTATTTCCACCTGGGAAGAGGCCCTCATCCAGCCTAAGACCAAAACTTTCCAAGATGTGGTCAATTTCCCGAATCAACTCAATGCCGAATTCTTGACCCTCAAGGGGCGGGCGGAAAGTCATGATCCACACATTTCAGCAGGAATAGAAGCCCGACTAGAAGACCTTAAGTCTGAGTGGCAGAATCACCAAGACCTCATGAACAAGATCATCGAAGAAGACATCGAGTCTTTCAATAAAGCCTTTGCTTCGCTAGAATTACCGGCTATTTGGTTAGAGTAGAAGCTGCATACCGGTAAATGGGGTAAGGTGTATGGCGAATGGGCGACTGTCGAGCCATGTGCCTTACCCCATCCTTATGCCATAATAATTTAAGTAAGAGGGATTTCATAGCCCATACCTCTAGGCTAAACCTAATGGTTAATTTTTCCCATTGTATCGCGGCGAAGTGCTTACCTCACTGGCGTAGACACCTTCAGAACGAAGCACCTTGGCTAGGGTCCTAAACAAGATTTTGGCATCTAGCCAAAAGCTACGATGCTCTACGTACCACAGATCATAGGCAAACCGCTGCTTAAAGCTGAGTTCATTTCGCCCGTGTATTTGAGCCCAGCCCGTGATTCCAGGCTTGACATGGTGACGTTTTTTTTCTTCTATCGTGTAGAGAGATAAATAATCAACAAGCAAGGGCCGGGGGCCTACCAAGCTCATTTCACCTCGGATAACGTTGATCAACTGTGGAAGCTCATCAAGCGAATAGCGACGCAGTACTGCACCTAAAGGAGTAATACGTTCTCGTTGCCTAGCCGCCTCATCCTCACCTGGAGCGGCGTCTCGCATGGTGCTGAACTTGATTAGGGTAAATATCTTTTCATATAGCCCTGGCCGAGCTTGTAAAAAGAAGACTTTACCCTGACTTAGCCACAGCCCCAGCATGATCAGCATAAAGATCGGAGCCAACGTCAGCAGTCCGATACTCGCTAAAATGAGATCTCTGATTCGAAAAATCATGGCTGCTCGCTCCATTTCGCCATCCCCAGACTCAAACGTAGATAAGGACCGCTAGGGGAAACGGGTACTCCCAGTCCTTCGGAATCAAATCCACGCAGTATCCAAGAATTGTCGAAGGTGTGAAGATAACCTAAACTCACGGCAAAAGTTCCAATACTGATCTTATTGCCAAGTAGGAAAAAGGACCGTTGCCAAGTTGCCCCTACATCCATCAAGGGTCCTCCAAAACGGTAGCGTTGAGGCTGAGTCAACAACAGATCCTGAACCTTGAGGGTGCCAAAACCCGCTCCCAATCCAAGGCTGGCGTATACCTGCTTTTCATCTGATTTACGCCAAAGGACCTTACCACCATGTACCATCAAATAGTTGATGGTCAGGATGGAGCTTTGGGTATTCAGTCGACTTTGGCCACTATTCACGGCGAGATCCCCTCCCCAGAGCCAATCTCCTCGCCAAAAGCGGGTATTGCCCCCTAAGTTGATCAGATTGTTTTGGAGTGGACCAAAAAGGTTATTAGAAAGCTCTTCATTTAAAGCACCAAACTGCGTCAATACTGGCCCCAAAGTCATGTTTACGGAGTATCCCCTTCTGCTCAAGGTTTCCGAAAGCTGACGCTCAGGCTGAGGTTTTTCCCTGTAAAGAGAATCCTCGCTTTGAGCCCAAACGGGAATCCATACCCAAATGCTCAGGGAAATCCATAGCAAAAAAGCTCGCATCAATTGACTCTTTCGTATTCTAGAACGGGAAATCCATTTCGACTTAACACATAAAAGACGTAAACGGCCCCCGGCTTAAGATCCACTTGTGAAACAGAATCGATCACCGTTTGGCTACTGTTGTTGAGGGCCTTGAGGGTTCTGCGGCCCGATTCAACATCTATAAAACCACTGTGGCCCAAAAAGCCATTAGAAAACCGAAAATCTAAGCTATCCGAAGGCAAAGAAGACTCCAGGGTAATCCCATTGAAAAAGGGATAGAGGTTGATAAATCGATAGGCGGAACGCTGACCTACAGGCTTCTCAAACTGGTCACTGGTTTTAGCCATGATAAGCTTTCCCAGGCTGTCTACTAAATAAAATGAAGCCAGGCTTCCTTTTGGTAAGCTTTCTCGATAGCCATCGATGAGCAAGGTATCTTCCAAATAGTGGACAATGTCAAATAAAACGCTATCGACTGAGCTGGTGGTATCGCGGTCGTTAAAACGAGTAAGTAAGGAAACGTACCCTCCCTCTGGCCAAGAGCTATATGGCATAAGCCTGTCGGTCAGGAATCGGGTTTCTCCGTAGGTGCGCATACGCACATTTACAGGGGGCTCATCAAGGGCGTTAAAAAATCGAACTTCAGACCGATCTTGGGCCGGAGGCTTAGGTGCTGGTTCCTGGTCACAAGCCTGCAGCACAAAAAGCCCTATCAAAACGGCTACTAAAACTCCATATGGGCGGTGCATGTGTCGGATCAAATTTTGGTAAAGCAAAGATAAAATTATTCAAGGTGTATCAGGAGGCAATATCACAGTATCTGTGACAAGGCTATCTCGTTTACTTTGCAACGAATCTTTTGACAAAATGATGGCCTGCTCGGAGCTAAAACCTAACTGACGTAATTCCACTGGCACATTGACACTCAAAGGGTGGTCAGGGTAAAACACTAGAAATTGCCCAAAAGCAAACTGCGCAGCCAAGGTATCTCCCAGGAAATTGGCCTGGAGATAAGCAAGCTGAAACAAGGCTTCTCCTGATTTGGGGTGATCAGGGTACCTTTCACTCAAGGTTTGAAGCAAGGGTATCGCCTCAGCCTGATGGGCGTCAAGCTCTACCAAGATGTTGGAAGCCGCCCATAGGGCTGCAGCCGGATCCGGCCCATCAGCCGCCTCTTCTGCCGAGCTTACATATTGCTGAGCCAATATATAGCTAAGGCTGTCGTCAGACTTGGCACTCCAAGTCTTGCTGTGGCGCAGTTTTTCTAATTGCTGACGGGTCTGGGTCCAGGGCTCTGGCTCAGGGGAAGAGTTACACCCCAAAAGTAGGGTGACCCCCATCAACCACAAGATGAAACGCTGCATGTTATTCATGATTTCTTGACCCTCTGGGCTTAGTACAATAAAGTTCTAGGGAATCCTACCCGATAGCTGCAATATTCGTCTCACAAAAATACCCGCTGCCTAGAGAAACCAGGCAGCGGGTATAAGGATTTTTTCAGAAACCTTTTATTTCTCAGAGACAGGAATGCTACCAACTTGCTTAATCTCACTAGGATTGCTGTAATCATACAATCCAATGCCATCTTCACCGGTCATAACCAATAGTTGTTGGAAAGGAATGACGTCAAAGCCAAACATTTCAGGGAAAGATGCAATTTCATTGCGTCCTACTTGCAATGGGTCTGTAGCATCAAAAATGCGCAGCCCAGCATCGCCGTCTGCAATGAAGAGTAGATCGCCATCAATACCGACTCCATGTGGGTTATTCATGGGGAAGGAACGTAGCAAATATGGAGCAGAAGGGTTTTCGATGTTGATCACATCCAACTGATTGCTGAAGGAATTGCCACAACCTTGGTTGCTGCTATTTTCTGAACGCAAGGTTACATAAGCGATATCATCTTGTGCGGTCACAGGATCACAAGCCTGAACGTGCTCAAATAAGCTCAAGAAAGTCGGTGTCTCAGGTATATCAGCGCTATAAATCATCATGCCATTGGTAGCACCTACCAATAGATTGTTTTCCAAAGTTGTAACCATTTCAGCTACTCCGCCCCAAGGCAAGTTCAAAGCCGTTTCGCCGGCTTTCGTAGGATAGTCACAGCCATTGAGATTGAAGACCTGCATAGACTGAGGCTCTACGGCATATAGATGGTCATTCAAGATGGTGAAGCGAGACATAGAACCCGCTTTGCCTGGAGTACCAGGATTCACAGTGCGGGTGTTATTCATGGTAGTGGGATCGATAGAGGCGATGTCCACCTCGTTGTACAATACATAGTCAGGTACTGTTCCATCGCAGCTAAAGTCTCGGCTAACTACTTGCTCTTCCCAGCGTACCACTACCCCCAGATTGGGATCAGCCATGTAGCCACGATATTCATTCATATTGGGCAACGCATTTCTAACTCGATGTAAGAAACGCGGGCGATCTACTTGACTGATATCAAATACCAGCAGATCCGTGCTGCTATCTAAGTACAAGCGGTCACAAGCAGAGTGAATTTCATAATTACCGGGTACCTGCAAAAAGGCCAAGGGAGAAGGCTGACTAGGATTGCTGTTGTCAATGATGTGCACTCCACGGCTCACTTCATTCACGAATAAGATGTCGCCTTTGACAAAGATTTTGCCAGGCTCAACCAAGTCTTGAGGAGCTTGCACTTCAACAGAGTTGAGGAACTCGTCTAAAGGCATAAAGACCGGGGTATACTGCATATAACTATACGTATGATCGCAGCGGTCTTTGAGACATCCTTGAAGGCCTAGGGATAAAACCGCCAAGGCGAGCAGGGCAAGCTTTGAGATGGGGAGCAACTTTTTCATGGAGATTGATTTGAGTTATTTAGATACTGATCCAATTGATTGTCAAGTTCGAGACGTAATCCACAGCTAAAAAGCTGCATCTATTTTAATTTACGATTTGTAGGCTGGGTATTCCTCACTGGTAGAACCTTTTTTTTATCGGGCAACTCTACTCTCATCGGACTACCCATTTGCTATTGCCCTAAACATGTAAATGGTTCGCATACTGTCATCTTCAAGATAGGAAATAAAGCGGCTCAAAAGAGGGGAAATGTTCTACCCTATGCAGCGTCCTTGCATCCGTGTCGTTATAAGGAAAATGCGGATATTTGATCGTATCTTTTTCAACAGGACTCTTTAGCATGCTCATGATACGAAACATGTTACTTCGAACAATATTCCTAGTGGGATGGATTAGCGTATCCCACTTTCTCCTTGCCCAGACTTGGAGTCGAACTTCTGAGGATGTCATTCACTTAAAAAGTGGAGGGGTGATCCGAGGGGACATCCTGAAACAGGATACAGACCAATCTATTACCATTCTTTTATATGATGGCCAGGAGATCACCCTGCATGGGGATGAAATTGATCAAGTAGAAAAACAAATAGCCACCTTTAAAAAGTATCAGCCTAAGTATTATCCCGGCTTGAAGCCCAGACAGGTGACGCTTGCCCCGGGCTTTTACCGCAATTTAAAATTCGGTCTCGGCTTTGGTTCAGATCAAAATGGAGCCGTTACGTCTCCCTATTTCGATTTAGGAGTGGGTTATCGATTCAAGCCTGGGCTGATGGTGGGTATAGGCACAGGTCTAAATGGATACAGCAGTGGACTCATCCTTCCTCTTTATGTAGACATAAGTGGAAGCTTATTTTCTCGCCGGATTTCCCCCTTCTATCAAGTCCAAGCAGGTTATGGCTTTGCCACCTCTTTAGTAGACTTTTCTTTTAATGCCTTCGAAGGCGGCTGGATGTTTCATCCAGCCTTGGGGGTGATGTTTCACCATAAACCAGGCAAAAGCTGGGCAATTTCATTGGGTTATAAAGCCCAGCAGAGCTTTGAATCTTATTCTGAGTTCAGGTGGTTGCCCAATGGCAATCAGCAAGAAATCATCGTTTCAGGCACTCGACTTTTTCAGCGCATCACTTTCCAATTATCCTTTTACCAATAAACATCAACCGCATGATTCTCCGAATCATTCTCGGAATCGGTCTCCTAGGCTTTTTGCAACTTTCTTTGCATGGACAGAGTGGCGAAATGCAAAGCCTGATTACGCTCAAGGATGGGCGGCAGGTGAGGGGAGACATCATTGCTCGCGATACAGGCCAAAGTATTACCCTCAAACTAGGCGGGTTAAGTGAGTGGGTAATCCCAGAATCAGAAATTGACCAGATTGAAGAATCATTTCCTCGTTATCTCACTGTCAAGCAACGCCGAAACACCAGCTTCAGTTCTCTGCGTTTTCCCAGTCAAGGGTTTTACGGTGGGGTGATGGTGGGCATGGGTTTTCCGCGGATTTTGGCCGATGAGTTCTTAAACAATACGGGGGGTAATCTCAGTCTACAAGTAAGAGGTGGCTACCGACTTAGTCCTGAAATGAGGGTAGGATTGGTAACAGGCCTTCAAGGACTGCGGGGAGGTACGACTTTGCCCCTCATGGCAGAAATAAATGGCAGCTTAGTCGGCCGCAGGTTTGGACCACAATTTTCTGCTCAGGCAGGCTGGGGCTTTGCCCTCGTGCCTCGCTTCTTTTTGGTAGAAACACTACGGGGTGGTCCTATGGGCCAGGCTGGCATTGGCTGGAAAACTTATACCAAAGGGCGACTCTCATTCAGCTTCCTTTTTGGAATGCGCTATCAGCAGACCAGAGAAGTCGACAACACGAATGGATGGGGATGGTGGGGGCCTATACCCAATCAACCTGTCACACCAGGCATCGAAGATACCCGGCAGTATCTCAGTTTGTTCCTAATAGGAGGAATAGAATTCTAAGAAAGTCCGCTTTTCTAAGCTTATTCACAAGCCCCAAAAACCTGGTAAACGGGATAAGATAAGAGGAGTAAGCAGCTTTATTGCCTATTGATCCCCTCGCCTAACGTCATCCCCCAATTTTATGTCCCCCTGCTTAGAGGCTGTTTGGGTTTTGGTATTTCGAGCTCAAACGCTGGATTTTTTGGTTCTGACAAGCAGATTTTTTGAGGAATAGCGGGCTA
>CAZFPQ010000152.1:0-16842 GCA_964521065.1 uncultured Bacteroidia bacterium
CGTTTACACCGCTGAGCTGGCAAAGCAGGTGCCATTGAGGAAGTGTATGTCAATGTGGCGCGTTTTCCTATTTTTGGGGTGTCATTTTGGCGTCTTTGGGTGTCATAATGACATTTTTTGTCTCTGCCAAAATATAAGAGGAGAACCCAAGCTGAATTATGGGTTCTCCTCCAATTATTCGACGTTTAATTACTGCCCTCCTACTTCAGGCTAAATTCGCTTGGCATTCATTACCATGGCTTCGCCTGTGATGAGCGGTCTCTCACCTTCTAGGCCTACGACCTCTGTACTGAGCTGAGCAATATGCCGCTCAGGCATCACACGGGTAACCTTTACGATGGCCTTGTATTCTACCCCTGGAAAAAGGGGCTTGCGGAAGTCGAGCTTTTGCTTTAAGTAAACTGTGCCAGGCCCAGGGAAATCATTGCCTAGTATGCGTGAAAAAATACTACCGCCTAAAATTCCGTGGACAATCGGCCCTGGGAATCCCTCTGCTTTAGCAGCCTCTTCATCTACGTGCACAGGGTTGTGGTCTCCACTAACTTCTGCAAAGGCCCGGACTTGATCCTGGGAAAAGCTAAAAGTTGTCTCGAACGAGTCTCCTGTCTGAATCATTTTTTTTGGTAAATAATCAAAAAAATCCGGTTTTTCACTTCCTCAAGCCATCAATCTTTTGCCATGGAGCCCAGCAACTGGACCAAGGAACTAACTCAACTGAGTGCAGAATTTAGAAAGGCCCTAAGCGGTTTGGATTCTACCGTATTCAACCTCAAGCCTAGCCCTAAGCAGTGGAGCATCGCTCAGGTACTACAACACTTGATTCAAGTTAATCAATCCTACTTTGACCACTTTGATCAGATTAAACAAGGAAACTACCGCGCTCCCTGGTTAGCCAAAGTGGGGTTTTGGGTGAAGTTTTGTTCTCGTACAGTTTTGAATGCGGTTAAGCCAGAGACGGAACGCAAAACCAAAACCTTTGGGCCCTGGGAACCCACCGAAAGCGATTTGCCCATCGACTTGATTGAGCAATTTTTTCAACAGCAAGAACAGCTTTCGGAGCAGTTAGGCTCACTTGCAAATAGGGAGGACCTAGATCAAGTAATCGCATCCCCGATTAGCCGCATGATTGTTTATCCCTTGGAGCGAGCCATAGAAATAGTCTTGGTTCATGAGCGAAGGCACCTGCAGCAGTTATTGAGGATCCGAGAGCAGGTCAAGTCTTTGAACGGTTAATGGAGTACACCGTGTTGTGGGGTCTTTATACTTCGATGTGGGGCAAATTAGATCTCGAATATGGAGGGGAAAAAGAGGGTTTGAACAGGCTGTTTACAATTTGATAACCTAATCTCTTTCGGTGTGGCAAGCAAGAAAAGGTATCTTGGGCCCGGTTTGGTTCAATCAAACTTGAAGTACCATATCAACCTTTCTAATACCTCAATCACATGAGAAAGACCTTTACCCTGGTTTTTAGCCTTGTTGTGCTACTATGGGGACCTTCCCTGTATGCGCAGTGCAACGCTCCTTTTTTCTCGGAGTATATCGAAGGCTCAAGCAACAACAAAGCCTTTGAAATTTACAATCCCTCTTCTAATCCCCTTGATTTAAGTGGATACATTGTCTACCGATTCAACAATGGCGCCACTACTCCCAATGGGACTTTGACCTTTCCTGCTGGCACCATGGTTATGCCACACGATGTATACGTAGTAGCTAACAGTAGCGCTGATGCAGCCGTGCTCATGGAAGCTGACACTACCGATAACATTACTTTTTACAATGGAGACGATGCCCTTGTATTATATGACGTAGCCATGTCTGACACCATTGATGTCATTGGAGAAGTGGGGATCGACCCTGGTTCCGGCTGGGCTGTAGATACCGGATTCACAAATAACCACACCTTAGTACGTATGGCTACGGTGGAAGGAGGAACGGACGACTGGACCGTTGGCGCTAACCAATGGCTGGTCTTTCCAGAAGATACCTTCGATTCTTTGGGAAGTCACCTGAGCAACTGTGCAGTCACTGGCTTTGGTTGTACTACTAACCTTTTCTTCTCTGAGATGATCGAGGGAAGTAGCAGCAACAAAGCATTAGAGGTTTACAATCCGCTTGATGTAGCGGTAGACCTAAGCAACTACAGCCTTTACCGGTTCAATAATGGCTCTTTTTCTGCTACTGATTCCTTGTTTTTCCCAGCAGGGACTATGCTGATGCCGCAAGAGGTATATGTAATTGGAAACTCAGGAGGCATTCAGGACATCATCGATGAATCCGATACCCTCGACAATTTTACTTTTTACAACGGAGACGATGCCATCATCCTAATCGATACGGTTATGGGAGACACCTTGGATGCAATTGGTGTCATTGGAGTTGATCCTGGTAGTGGTTGGGCAGTAGGAAGTGGCGCTACCAACAACAATACCTTGGTGCGTATGCCTTCGGTAAATGAAGGAACAACAAATTGGACCATCGGAGCTACCCAATGGATTGTATTACCCACTGACGAGGTAGATTCTCTTGGTTTCCACAACATGACCCCTTGTAGTGCAGCGAGCACCGATCCTGAGGTATCATTGGCTGCAGCGAGTATCTCTGTAGATGAGAACGTAGGTACGGCTAGCTTCTCCCTGATCTTAGCCAATGCTCCTGCTGATACCGTTGCGGTAGACCTGATGTTGGCGGCCAGCAGTACGGCCATGAGCGGCATGGACTTTATGTGGATGGATACCACGGTGGTTTTTCCAGCCAACGCCACCATGCCCATCACCGTGGATGTAGACATCATCGACGACATGATGACTGAGCCTGCCGAAGACATCGTGATCAAACTGATGAACCCCACCAATGGCGCCAGCGTCGTGGGTGTAGATTCTCAAATCATCACCATCCTGGAAAGTGATCTGGTCGTTCCTGTATACGATATCGCGACCGTTACCGTAGATGATAACGCGGATGGGGTGAATGACTCTTTAGGCGTAGTGTGTGAGCTTCGCGGAGTCGTGTATGGTGTCGACATGCAAGGAGCCGCCAACAATATCCAGTTCACCATCATAGATCCTACCGGAGGAATATCCGTGACCAACTTCGGCAACGCCTTTGGATATACCGTCTTAGAAGGAGATAGTGTACATGTCATCGGTGAAATGGATGACTTCAACGGATTGGCTCAGTTAGATCCTGACACCATCATTTTCATTTCTAGTGGCAATGCATTGGTGATGCCAGCCGTGGTAGACTCTCTTGGCGAAGTGACCGAGTCTGAGCTGATTCGCATCAACAATGTCTTCCTGGTTGATCCTAGCCAGTGGCCTGGTGGAGGTTCTGCCAATGTTGACATTTCTACTGGAACGGATACCTTGACCATGCGCATAGACAGTGATACCAACATCCCTGGATCTGCTGCCCCAACTGGACTATTTGACCTAATCGGCATAGGGGGACAATTTGACAACAGTGTGCCACGCACCGAGGGGTATCAAATCCTGCCTCGCACCCAGATGGACATTATCCCTGTTCCTGCTCCTGGATTCTCCTTCTTGTCTACCAGTGCAGAGGTAGCCGAAGACACGGGTATGGTTTCCTTTGAAGTAGAACTGGCCAATGCCTTCCCTGATACCACCACCGTGAGCGTAAGCCTATCTACTGATGGTACTGCGACAGATGGTCTTGACTTTAGCGGCTGGACCGATACGATCTTGACTTTCCCTGCGGGTAGCACTGGGCCATTCCAGCTGTCTTTTATGGTAAATGATGACAACTTGGTAGAAGGAGATGAAACGATTGTCTTTGAACTAAACAGTCCAACTGGTGGCCCTGTTTTGGGAGATAGCGTGCTCACTATTGACATCGAAGACAATGACTACACCCCCTATGATATTGGCTTGGTAACTGCTGACAACGATGGCGACGGCTTGCCAGACTCTCTAGGCGTGCGCTGCGAACTGAGGGGAATCGTCCACGGCATGGACCAGCAAGGAGGCAACATCAATTTTGTCTTCATTGACTCAACCGGCGGAATTGCGGCCTTCCAATTCAACTTTGATGATTACGTAGTAGAGCAGGGAGACGAGGTTGTGGTAAGAGGCTTTATCGATGCATTCCGTGGTTTGGCTCAAATCCGCCTCGAAGAGATTGTAGAAGTTTCCCAGGGCAATCCCATCTTTACTCCTATGGTGGTAGACTCGCTGGGTGAATTTACCGAAAGTGAATACATCCGCATGGAGTGTATGCGTTTGGTAGATACCGCTGACTGGGATGCTTCAGGTAGCTTCAACATTGACATCACCAACGGGGTGGACACCTTTACCATGCGCATCGATTCGGATGTAGATGCCCGCATGATCCCCCGTCCTGATAAGCCCTTCAACGTGACCGGACTCGGATGGCAGTTCACTTTTGACACACCTGCCATAGAGGGACATCAGATCATACCTCAATTCATGACCGACATTGAGATCCTGCCCGATCCCAGTGTTGGATTCGATGCCGACTCTGTCACGGTAGGCGAAGCTGATGGAAGTCTAGACGCACTGCTGACCATGCTGCAAGGCAATGGCTTGGAAATCGGGGTTGATATCGCAGTTGATGCAGCCAATACCACTGCGACAGATGGTGATGACTACAGCTTTACTGCCGGAACCCTTACCTTCAATGCCTGTGGCGAAGACAGCTTGACTCAAACGGTGACTGTAGTTGATGATGGTGTTACAGAGGCAGATGAATATCTGACCCTTATTCTGAGTAATCCTACCAATGATGCAAGCCTTGGTCAGGCTACCTTGGTCATTACCATTACTGATGGCACCACCAATTTGCCTGGAATATCCGCGAATGCCATTCGCATGTTCCCTAACCCTACTCAAGGACAAGTAGAGTTAAATAGTGACCTCCGAATGGAGTCCATCACAGTATATAACTTGCTTGGTAAGCAGGTGATGAGCCTTTCTCCCAAGGCAGACCATGCTAGACTAAGTCTAGAAAATCTACCTGCTGGAATCTATACCCTGAGTGTAGAAACCTTAGAAGGAACCTGGAACAGCAAACTGATCCGGGAATAAGGATTTAGTCATGTATAAAAATAGCCCGCATCTTTAGATAAAGATGCGGGCTGTTTTTTTAAAGCCTTTTTGCTGCGTTCTGTAAAAAAGGTGAATTAGAGCCGATTCCTAGACCTGCGCCAATGCACAAAAAAGGCAACGCTGATAGACAAAATCATGGCCACCCCAAACTCTGGCCAGGGAGACTTCTCTGTTCTGATAGCAAGTAGAAGGCCTACGATCATGGTGGCAATACCGATGAGTACAGCTAGTGGGGATATCCGGTTGGTTTTTTCTTGTTCAACCATGGGGAACGATGGGTATTGGTTTGAGCTAAAAGTTTCAAAACAAACCCTTCTCACGGGCCAATTGTTTAGTTGCAATTTTCCAGCGCCGCTTGAACCGCTTTAAAGCTGACTGTTCCTCCTTGTGGGCCCCAAGCCGTTTTGATATAGTGAATGATCTGGGTGATTTCGTAATCTGACAAAGTCTTTATCCCAGGCATAGGGCGTGAGTAAGCCACTCCGTTTACGACCAGGGTGTCCGCATAGCCATTTACGATGCCACAAGCCAATTCTGCCCCTCCCTCCGCGACAAAATCTGCCCCAGCCAGAGGAGGATAGAGCTTCCCCAGGCCTTGCCCTGACTCCATGTGGCAGTTGGCACAATGGGTTTGGTATAGCTGTGCTCCCAGTTCTTGTTGGCTATCATCCTGATCTTTTATGTAACGTAGCCCAATGATCAAAGCCAAGATGAGGAGGGGCCAAAGGAAGTACAGGGCCTTTTTCATGTAGTATCGTTTCTAAAAAATCTGTAAAAATGTAGAGCCAAGGATAAGATGACGGGGAAAAGGAGGTTTTGTTTACTCTTCGTAGAAGCGTATGCTTAGAAAGTAAGTTGAGTTAGGTTCAAGCTCATGAAAAGCGTTTTCGGTCAAACTCAATATCAGGCCCCCCAATCAGCTTGATACAAGTAGGTATAGCGGGGAATATGATGTCGAGACATTCTCTAATCGCTTTGGGTTTGCCGGGTAGATTGATGATGAGCGTCTGCCCTCGGATGCCGGCCACCTGCCTAGAGAGGATCGCTGTGGGAACAATTTTGAGGCTTTCCATGCGCATCGCTTCTCCAAAGCCAGGTAACAGTTTATGGCAAACGGCCAGGGTGGCCTCTGGAGTAACATCTCTTGGGGCGGGGCCCGTCCCCCCAGTAGTGATAATCAAGCAGCAGGCTGCTTGATCAGCCATTCTGATCAACTCCGCTGATATCTGGTCTTGTTCATCAGGAATGACCGCGTATTCTTTTTCCCAGGGACTGAGAAGGTATTCGTCCAGTATCGTTGCGGCTCGCTTTCCCGGAATGTCTTCATATACGCCCGCACTAGCCCGATCAGAAACGTTGATGATGCCAATTTTTATATCCACGAGAGTCTTAATCAAAGGTTAATGTCACCCAGAAAGAAAACCTAGTCTGGGCTTCCCACGTTTGCATAAAGCAGGTGCGTAGGTCGATTTTTTTTAATAGGATGTCAGCCTTGGGCCGTTTTTTGCCCGAATAGGCAAATATAAAACTCGCATTTTTACGTACCTTAAAATCCTATCTGAAAATTATTCCCATTATATGAAGATTAAAGCATTGCTCATTGGTGGTATCGCTGCCTCAATCATGCTTACGGGGGCCTATGCCATTTATGACGGAGGAGGTGACCGGGGCAAATTGTTGGTAGATCTGTTAATGCGCAGCATGGAAAAACTCCATTACCAACCCCAGGCTATAGATGATTCCTTTTCAGAGACGGTTTTCGAAGAATACCTGGAAAAGGTAGATGCATATAAACTTTTTTATACCCAAGAAAACGTAAGCAACCTAAGCCGTTTTCAATCGCGCATTGACGACGAACTTCAAAATGGGACCTTTGAGTTCTTTGAGCTTTCTTACAATATTTTCGATCGTCAGCGAGATTTGGTGGCCAGCTATATTGATGAACTGACCGCGAAACCCTTTGATTTCAATCGCAAAGAATTCTACGACGGCAATGTGGAAAATGACGAGTTTGCTCAGAATGACCAAGCCCTCAAAGATCGCTGGCGCAAAGAACTCAAATACCGCACCCTGGTTAGGTTAGCGGCGGCGATCGAGCGCCAAGAAAAAGCCATCGAAGACGGAGAAACTGATTTTGATCACAAAACCGAGCTTGAGATGGAGGCCGAAGCGCGTGAGAAGGTTCGGGACAACTACATCAAATACATCGAGCGTATCTCAAAGGATGACATCAATGACTACCGCGCAGAATATCTCAATGCTGTGGCCAATGTCTATGATCCACACACGGTGTACTTTCCTCCCAAAGACAAGGAAGCCTTTGACATCGAGATGTCAGGTAAGTTTGAGGGAATAGGTGCTTCTTTAAGGGATGAGGATGGGTATGTAAGGGTGGTGGAAATTATCCCTGGCAGTGCTTCAGCCCGCCAAGGAGATCTACAAGCAGATGATAAAATCGTGCGGGTGACTCAAGATGGCAAGGATCCCGTTGACGTGGTAGGCATGGACCTAGACGACGTAGTCAAAATGATCCGAGGCCCCAAAGGAACCAAGGTAATCCTGTCTGTTAAAAAGATGGACGGTAGTTCCCAAGACATCCCCATCGTGCGTGACGTGGTAGTGTTTGAAGAAACCTATGCCAAGTCTGCCATCATCAAGGATGGGGACAGCCAGCAAGGCATTGGCTATATCCACCTTCCAAAGTTTTATGTGGACTTTGACAACCGCAAAGCTCGCCGAGCCGCCACTGATGTCGCCAAAGAAATTGAAAAACTCAAGGCTGAGAACGTAGAGGGCATTATCCTAGACCTGCGTTTCAATGGGGGGGGGTCTTTGCCAGACGTGATTGAAATGAGTGGCTTGTTCGTAGATAACGGGCCTATTCTTCAGGTGAAATATCGAGGTTATAAGCCTCAAGTCCTCAACGACCGCGACCGAGGAACTCTATATGATGGCAAGCTGATTGTAATGGTCAACTCTTATAGTGCTTCCGCCTCAGAAATTTTGGCTGCTGCTATGCAGGATTATGATCGGGCCTTGATCGTAGGTAGCATGAGCACTTATGGAAAAGGGACGGTGCAGACCATTGTAAATCTGGATGACTACGTCAACGGAGGAAGCGAAATCAAGCCTCTAGGCCAGATCAAGCTCACTACCCAAAAATACTACCGCATCAATGGCGATGCGACCCAATTGAAAGGGGTAGTTCCTGATATCATTCTCCCCGACGAGTACAACAAAATCAAGGTCGGAGAGAAGGATTACGAGCATTCCATGGCTTGGGACAAAATTCAGCCAGTGAATTATGAAACCTGGGATCAGCCTGTCTCTTCACAGCTGGATGAGTTGAGAAGACTTTCTAGCCAGCGTGTAGAAGCCAGTGAGACCTTCCGCTTGATTGCAGAGAATGCCGATCGCTTCAAGGCTCGCCGGGAGCGAGAGGAGTTCCCGCTTTCTCTGAAAGCTTTTCAAAGTGACGTAGCCGCTCAAAAGAAAGAATCGGAGCGCTTCCGCGACATTCGCAAAACCATTGATGGCATGGAAGTAAGTTTCTTGTCAGCTGATATGGATTATATCTACGAAGATGAAACCCGGACCCAGCGATTTGAAACCTGGCAAAAGAACCTGCGCAAGGATATTCACTTATATGAGACCATCCAGATCATGCAGGACATGAACTAAGGATCAGGTCCAAAGAAGAGATGCAAGCCAGCTTGGGAACTCCTAAGCTGGCTTCTTTATTTGTTCCTTTGGGAATAAGTCCTTCTTTTTGTGGCAAATGCTCCTTCTATGCGAATCATCTTTATGGGAACCCCTGATTTTGCCGTTCCCTCTCTGAATATATTAGCAGAAAGCTCTCATGAGGTGGTCGCCGTGGTGACAGCCCCTGACCGCCCTGCTGGGCGTGGTCGGCGACTTAAGGCTTCTGCGGTCAAAGAGGCTGCCTTGGCCTTAGGCATTCCCGTGTTTCAACCAGAGAAACTTCGCGATCCCGATTTCAACGCTGGCTTGCAAGCCTTAAAGCCAGACCTGATGGTGGTGGTCGCTTTTCGCATGCTGCCCAAGATGGTTTGGGCCCTGCCAAGTGTAGGAACCTTTAACCTGCATGCTTCCTTGCTCCCAGATTACCGAGGCGCTGCTCCGATTAATTGGGCCATCATCAATGGAGAAAAACGAACCGGAGCTACGACCTTTTTAATCGATGCTAAAATTGATACGGGGAACATCTTACTGCAAAGAGAGCTCGAACTGCCCGCATCTTGGAACGCTGGAGACTTACATGATGCCTTGATGAGCCTAGGGGCCGAGCTGGTGCTAGAGACCGTTGAAGGACTTGATCAGGGAATCTTGAAGCCTCAACCACAAGACGAAGGCTTATTTGAGCATCCCGCCCCAAAAATCTTCAAGGAAGACTGTGAAATAGATTGGCGAAAATCTGCCAAGGAAATATATGACCTGATTAGAGGCCTATCTCCCTATCCGGGAGCTTGGACCACCTTCAATAATGAACCTTTGAAGGTGTATGGGAGTGAGTTGGTACAGCGTGATGGATTTGCTCCTGCCGGGACTCTAAAGGTAGATGAAGCCAACAAATCATTGTTTGTGGCTTGTGTGGAGGGTTGGCTTAAACTAACCCAACTCCAAATGGCGGGGAAGAAAAGAATGGCTGTAGCTGACTTACTTAATGGGTACAAAGGAGAGTGGCCAGATTTGTTGGGTTCCACTGAATGAAGAAACCATGCTGGATGATGCCTCAGTGGAAAGGGACATGGTCTTTCGGCCTTTCAGTCCTATCAGTCGGTCTAGATGGCAAGTCGCGTGGCGCATCCCAGATGGGCCATCCTCCCTCATTTTCACCCGAATTATAACCCCTATTTCTCGATGGGAGGAGATGGCCATGCGTAGCCAAGTAAGCCATTAAGAAAATGCCCAAGATCAATAGAGAGGGGTTCAGCAGGAGAATTAAGTAAGACCAAAACATGCGGTTGAATAGGATTTATACTTGTTAACCGCATTGTTTACTGCTTGTTTTTATGAGTCAGAAAAAACTATGATTCATTCAGGAAATCTCTAATGCCAGTTCTCCCTTTTCCTGCAAGGTCGGCAACAGGGCATCATACACCTTCCGGTAAGCATTCTCACTATACCATACCTCACGCTTTTGATCGCTTTGGTCTTCTTTGTGTACACTTTGTCCCAATAGGATAGATCCGTACAGATGATCGACAGTATTGCCGATGTGGAAGGTGGACTGGTAGGACATCCCACTGTTCGAGACCGCGATCAAACCTTTGTGATAGTCTCCGAATCGGTAGGCATAGGTGGTGTGTCGACCTCCTTCTTGTATGAGAGTTAGGGTATAGCTGCCTGGTGCAATCCGGTGACCAGCTGCTGGATCTTCGAGGGTGTAAGCCAGGAGTTCCCCGTTGAGGTAGAGTTTCCCAATAGTATCATGAGTTCCTTCACTGTAGCGTTGGAGGAGAAGTCCGGAACCTTGGGGGATGGGCTGGGCCGTGGCTTCTGGCTCTGGCTCTGCTGTATGAGAAGCCTGGGGCTTAGCGGGGGTAGCGGCCTGGGGCTCAGGGGCGGGCTGGGCATCGCTGCTGCCAAAAATAGAGCGAAATAGACGGCGTAAAAATTCGATCATGACGAAAAGAGTTAACTCACAAGCCTTTGCTTACTTTCTTTCCTCGTAATAATAAGCAATTTCCTTTCAGCTCAGGCTACTTCCATGCTATTTTTAGCGATCAAAGCTGCCTCGACGGAGCCGTGGCATCTGAAAGGGGAGCAGCAACATTCTAACGGGTCAACCCATTTTGAGTAAACGCATCAATATTTCATCCGGCGCGCCCTGGGAAGAAACAGTAGGATATTCCCGAGCCGTCCGAGTCGGTCAGTTCATCGAAGTGGCTGGAACTACAGCTGTAGAAGAGGGCGAAGTCCTGTTTCCCAATCAGGCCTTTGAACAGACTCAGTACATCCTGTTGAAAATCCAACAAGCGATCGAGGATGCGGGAGGTAAATTAGAAGACGTGGTGCGCACCCGTATCTACGTTACGGATATTGAATTATGGGAGGAGGTAGGCCGGGCCCACGGAGAGATCTTCAAAGACATCAGACCTGCGGCTACCATGGTAGAGGTGTACGCATTGATTCGGCCTGGGCTGGTAGTTGAAATCGAAGCCACGGCGATTGTAAGCTAAGGCGGAGTAGGGTAGGTCCATGGTGCATTTCTGGACTTGACCCCTGTGCTGAAAAGCATAATCCTTTGATCGCTCATCTCTATTAGGTGGCCATATATGGGCCAGTACCAGACCAATTGAGCTCCTTACATTTATTTTTGCCGATCTAATTTATTATTTTAGATATGAACTACTCGTAAATTCGGAACAATAAGAACTACTACTATCCTGCATTAATGAGACATGGCATGTATTGTTTGCTACTCCTGATGGTCATCGGGGGGGCAAAAGACGCGTTTTCGCAACAATTAACTCAAACCATTCGAGGGACGGTCCTGGATGTAGACACCCGTGAACCTTTGATTGGGGCCCAGGTATTGGTCACCAACATTGCGAAACCTCTCGGTGGAATCACCGACGAAGATGGCAACTACTTTATAGAAAATGTTCCGGTAGGCCGCCGCGAGGTAACGGCCAGCTATGTCGGCTATGGACGGGTGATACGCGACAACGTGATTTTGAATTCGGCTAGAGAGACCGTGGTAGATTTTACCATGAAGTCGGGCCTAAGTATGGACGAGGTAGAGATACAAGGCTACCAACGAAACGAGGCTGTAAATGAAATTTCGGTCCTTTCTGTGCGCCGCTTAGACCCCGAGGAACTGCAGTTTCACGCCGCTACGGCCAATGACCCTAGCCGCCTCGTGATGGGATATCCTGGCGTGCAGCCTTCCTGGGATGTGCGAAATGAGATCATCGTAAGAGGCAATTCCCCCCTTGGCGTGCTTTGGCGATTGGAGGGGATAGACATTCCCAATCCCAATCACTACGCTTTCGCTGGAGGCTCGGGGGGAGGGGTGACCATCTTTAGTGCTTCCATGCTGGGAAGTTCAGATTTTTCTTCAGGGGGCTTTGCTGCCGAATATGGAAACGCACTTTCTGCCGTGTTTGACATGAATTTCCGGAATGGAAACATGTATCAGCGGGAGCATACTTTCCGCATTGGCATTCTAGGGCTGGATTACGCCACTGAGGGGCCCATCAAGGAAGGCAAAAGTTCCTATCTAGCCAATTTCCGCTATTCAACCTTAGGAATTCTGAATTCCGCAGGGATTCACCTGGTAGGTCCTCGCATAGACAACAACTTTTACGACCTGTCATTTAAGCTGCATCACAAAGGGAAAAAACATCAATTTAGCCTGTGGGGAATAGGAGGTAGCAGCCTCCAGCGCCTAAACCGCGCAGATACCCTGCGTATTTTTCCGGAGTATAGAATCTACGACTGGACCACAGACATGGGGGTAGTAGGAGGCACTTGGAACTACTTGATTGACGACAAATCTTATATCCGCAGCAATGTAGCCTTCTCCGGACAAAGGCTTTTTTCTCAAGAGGATACCATTTCACTGCTGAATGGTGAGTTGAGCCCCATCGACGAAGAAAGCGTCGTCACCACCCAGCTTTCCACCAATACATTTTACAAACGCACTTTCAACAACCGCTTCAACATGAAGGTCGGGACTATTTTGACGCGATACGGCTTCAATATGTACCACCGCAATTCTGATTTTGTAGAGGAGCTCGAAACCATTTATGACGTCAATAGCAGCACCAGTATGGCTCAGGGCTATGCCCAGTTTAGCTTTCGTCCCAATGAGCAATGGATGATCAATGCGGGAGCCCACGCCATGTACTTAGGCTTAAATGGAACCTCTAGCATTCAACCCCGTATTTCGGCACGCTACACCCCAACCCCCACCACTTCCATCGCTTTTTCATATGGAGGTTATAGCCGAGTGTTACCCTGGGACATCTATTTTACCGACGTGAATGGAGCCAATCCCAACCTTGATTTAGAATTGATGAAATCTACTCACTACATCTTGGCCTTTGATCAGATGTTGGGAAAAACTTGGCGGGTACATGTCGAAACCTACCTGCAGCAGCTCAGCGATGTCCCTGTGGTAGATGACCCTACTCGTAAGATCTGGTTGTTGAATCGCGTCAATGGATATAACCGAGATGTGATGTTAAGTGAGGGCACAGGGCAAAACGTCGGGTTAGATGTTACCCTAGAAAAGTTCTTTGAAGCGGGTGCCTTCTTTGTGCTTTCAGGGTCTATTTTTAATTCGACCTTCCAGGTGCCCGATGATCCTACGGTTTACAGCACCCGCTTCAATGGGCGCTACACAGCCAACTTCACCGGAGGGCGAACCTTTAATTTATCTGAGAATGCGGCGATAGAGACCAGCATGCGACTAATCTACAGCGCAGGTAACCCCATTTTACCTTTACAACCAGGCACGGAATCCATTGCCGGTCGTCGCCCTTACTGGGACTTTAGCAATCCCTATTTGGTCTCGGTTGGTACCTATTTCCGACCTGATATACGGATAGCGTTCCGGAAGAATAATCCACGTTCCGCCTATTGGCTTGCCTTGGACATTCAAAACTTTATCAATAGGGTGAATCGCGATGCCTTTGAGTATGCCTATAATGAACAAACCTTGGTCTGGGAAAACAGGGCTCAAGCTGCTTTGACACCTTTGATTACTTTCTGGATAGATTTTTAGTGGGACAAAAGATGCGGGGAGTGTAAAGCGAGACCATGAGGCAGCACTATGCTGTTGTGGCCGATGAGTTTTTGCCTTTCACTTGCCGCCATCATCGCATGAATCTCCATCTGTGAAAGGTATCAAAACCCCAGTTCTGCATTGCTTACGAAGCGGATGGTTCTTTCCTTAAACTTAAGAGCGATTTAATCACTTATTCCTATTCCCCAAGCTCCCAACCTCTAATTTTTCAAGTTCTCTACATGAAAGCATTTTCTCGTTTTCTTATCGGTTTGGTCCTGGTCTTAGCTCTCGGGGCCGCAGGCTTATGTTGGTATTTCTCCTCACAGATCATCTTTCCTAATCGGAAGGCACCAGATCTTCAGAGTGAGTGGATCAGCCAAACTCGTAGCCTTGACCCCCAACGTTTTCCTTTGCCAGAGAAGTTTGAGGTCAGTGGAGTAGATGAAGCTCCCATTGTAGGCTGGTATTTTGCCCAGGTGACGCCCGCAAATTGTGCCGTAGTGATGGGGCATGGTTGGGGAGAAAGTCGTTCTCAGCCTCTTAAATGGGCTGATATCTTATGGGATTGTGGGTGTGATGTGGTCACCTATGACCATCGTGGCCATGGCGATAGTGGGGGCGAACATGGAACAGGGGGATTTAAGGAAAGCTATGACTTGGTACGGGTGACCGAATGGCTAGAACGTAAAACGGGCCTGCCGCGAGAACGGATAGCTTGGTTTGGGGTTTCGTGGGGGGCAGGGACTTCCTTGCAAGCAGGTGCTCGTGAGGACATTGCTTTCATCATCGCTGATTCTCCTTTTCAAGATTGGGAGACCGCGGTGATGGAGCGGGCTGAGCGGATGTATGGTGGATGGGTGAACTATATCAAGGATTGGGTCATGTCCCTGGCAGCTTGGCGAGCTGGGGTAGATTATCACCAAGCCAGTGCACTGACGGGAGCGGCCGACATCCAAGCCCCAGTTCTTATCATTCATTCTAAAACCGATGAAGCTACGGCGTCCTTCCAATCGGTAAACCTAGACAAAGCCCTTAATCCTGAGCGCCATGTCTTCCATCACCTGGATTGGGGGGCGGGTCACATTGGAGACCTTGACGCTCGACCAGAGGAATACCGAAACTTAGTCTTGCAATTTGTCCACGATAAGGTGGGATCTTTTGGGGTATGTGGGCCTGAAGAATTGCCTGAGATTGATCCCGAAATCATGGACAATTTCTTTGAGGAGATTAACCGGCAGTAACTAAGGGTTTTGGACATCATTGATCTCGATCCAATGACCATCTGGGTCTTGAATATATACCTGCTGGATGCCATCGGGCCTTAGGCTGATTTGGTTGACCTCGCCTAACCAACTGTAATACGAGGTTTTCGAGTTTTCAAGCATTGAGACAAAACCTGAGAAATCATCTACCCTTAAGGCAAGGTGAATGGCTCGATGGGTCGGGATTTCAGACTCCGATCCTTGAATCAAATGAAGCTGTAGTCCGTTTCCTAAGTCAAACCATCTCAAG
Source organism: uncultured Bacteroidia bacterium (assembly GCA_964521065.1). Lineage (GTDB taxonomy): Bacteria > Bacteroidota > Bacteroidia > J057 > J057 > CAYVAP01. The sequence goes on from CAZFPQ010000152.1 coordinate 15,355, forward strand.
GTAGGGTTGTCAGCTGGAGTGGGAATTTCAGAGAGCAGCAGGACATCTGAATAAAACGCGGCACTACGTTCAAGGTTACTGACCAGCAGGGCGCTGTGATCATAGGATAGGGTAGGGGAGGTTTGGGCCCAAGAGATGAGTGGAAAAGCCCAAAACATAAGGGCCACTAGCTTATGAACTACGGTTGACATAGGAATTCGATTTGGTGGAAAAAGGATAAAAGCAGTGAACATCTACATGGGATGAGCTAGAACCTGAACAAAATATACCCCATCCATCCCTGCGCCCATTTCGGTAAAGCTCCGTGACATGAGGTTGCGGCAATGACCTGGACTTCTTCGCCAGCCATCCACCACAGCCTTTACTTCGCGGTAGTTCCAAGCAATGTTTTCTCCTACCATAGCCCAACGGTAGTTTGCTGCTGAGACACGATCGCCAAAGCTCTTTCCTTCAGGACTTCTATGGTCAAAGTAATCTCGCTTTTGCATATCCTCGGCATGTGATTGGGCTGCTTGGGATAGCTGGGGGTTTAGACGTAGGGCAGGCGCCTTGGGCATAAAGCTGCTCCCACAGCGACAACCTCGAGCACGTAGTTTGTTGACTTCTTGTAGCATCTCGAGCTGCCAACGAGGAGGATTTTCCGCCAATGGCATGGCAGACCCTGAAAGCAATATGACCAGTATCAGACTTCCTGTATAATAAAGTAACTTATTCATTGTTCGTTGAATGTTTCCCCGAGAGGGTAGGTTCTTTGGTTATTACAGGGGAAGCCCCCAAATCCCCTCTTTCAAAGGGCAAAAACGATTTTTTATAGCTTTGCCACTAGGGCTAAGAGTTTGTCAATTTCCTCTTCAGTGTTAAAATAGTGAACCGAAGCCCGCACCAAACGGCTCAGTCCCCTTCTTTCCAGATCCAACCGAGCTGAACCCATCCAAGCCAAGGAGACATTCACCTGATGGGCAGCTAAATGTGCTTTGACTTCGTCGGGAGAATGATGCTGAGTAGTAAAGGTTACAATTCCACTGCGGGTACGGCCCTGGTCCTGAACGTCCACTCCCGGAATGGCCATTAGGCCCTTTCTCAAGAGTTCAGCAAGATGTTGAATTTGGCGCCAAGCCCTTTCTGGGCCCACCTGAAGGAAATAGGATACTGCTGCTCCTAGGCCTATCCGGTTTGCCCGGTTAAACTCAAAGTTTTCAAATCGCTTGGCTCTAGGATGCAGGGTATACCCTGCTAGAGAATCCCATTCGGCTCCATAAATGTCTAACATGGGCGGTTCTAGCTGATCAATTAGGTCTTTTTTGACATAAAGGAAGCCAGTCCCACGTGGGCCACGCAGAAACTTTCGTCCCGTCGCAGAGAGGAAATCACAATTTAACGCTTTTACATCGAGTGGCATCTGGCCTGCAGATTGGCAGGCGTCAAGCAGATATAGGAGGCCATGCCTCGATGCTAAGGCCCCCACTTCTTCTGCTGGATTGACCAATC
>CAZFPQ010000153.1:0-16756 GCA_964521065.1 uncultured Bacteroidia bacterium
AGAATGAGTTAGCTATAGGATAAAAAAGTCTGAACTTGGTAACTATTTGCCAATCCAAATAGTTGTCAAAGGCATAGGGTTTGTAACTATTAAGCGTGAAGCAGGCTATGTAAGGCTGGTAATCTTCATTTGCTAGGGCCTAGGCAGGTTCATGTCCCCTAAATGTAAGTAGTTCTTGCACGAATTAGATGGAGGGACAATCTGCCTAGCAATGAACCAGATAAGAAAACTAGCTTAGGCCCATGCCTACCTAAGCCCCTGGGTAGTATTTAGAAAGACGAGCCCCCGGTCAAACTGACCTGATTTCCTCTTTTTGAACCAGTAAGTCCGATGCAGCATTTAGTAAAAGCCTTCCTCCAACGCGATTCACGACCTGTCTACCCTGCTTTAGAGCCTTATGTATCTTATTACGACATCCATACCCACTCTCAGTCACAGTATCTGCTGCCATTTCAGATGATGGGATATTGTCTGTTTTTTTTCGTAGGCCTCGGATTTTATTTTGCGATTTTCCTCGATGACCCTTCCCTTACCATGGTCGTCGCCTGGCTCTTCTTCATTTTTGCTCCGTTTTACCTACCTGGACTCTATCATTATTCTCAATACTTAGCCAGAGACCAGCATACCAGCGTAGAAGTAGATTGTAAGAATCGATGGATGCGCTATCAAAACTCTCAAAAAGGAGAAAACCTGCTTTTTCACGCCGATCAAGTCCTTCAATGCCGAGTCTATTTGAGCGTACTTTTTCCTTATCAAATTGACTATCTGTCTTTGAGTCTAGAAGGAGGTAAAAAAATCCACTTGTCAGGATTGATTGTTGAGCCAAAAGAGATCATTGAAGATTTGAGTCTACCCTTTGAGGTGGAAAGAAAGCTCTTTAACTCTGTTCCTAAAGACTAGTGCCTTTGGAACGAGGTTTCTGGTTCTTTTCTGCTGAACTCCCCAACGGTGTATATCGGATGTAGACAAAACTGACCGAATATTCATCAGAATTCAGGGCAAAGTTGGACGATCAAAAACTTCATTTACCCTGTACCAGACAGATATGGCCCCTTCCTTCGAGGTCATCCCAGGAGTAAACATGGTCCATCCCCAAATATTTTCTGTTCCTTTACCAGTCAAACTCTCGGTTAAAGACTCGGTCGAACAAGCCTTCTAATGCGGCCGGAGATTGATTCAGTTGGTGGATCTCAATGGAGAAAAAGACCTGGTTAATTTCATTGTTGATAAAGCGAGAGCGAGCCGCCACCACAGAAGGTCCTATCCATCCAGACACGGCGATGATCTCTGCTTCCATGAGCACATCACTGGGGTTTTTGGGATAAAAAGGGTCTACCCCTGTCAAAAAACGCCCTGCTCTCAGGGTATCAATATTTCCCCAATCTCCTACTCCAAATACCCTGGCCCCCGTCCCAATTCGAGCTTGTCCTGATGAAGAAGAGAGACTATCCGCGGGAGAAAAATCAAAAATCAAGGATTGGGCCTGGCGAGCAGGCTCGTTGAATACAGGGTTAAAGGGAGTACTCACCATCAACTTCCGGCCTTGGTTTAGGTAATTTTGAAAACTGTTGGCAGCTTGTTCTAGGAGATACGTTTCCCCAGAACTGGCAATGGGTTGACCATCATCAAACCAATATATCCGGTCATAGAGTTGAATAAACAGGGAAAAGGTAGGTTCCCAAAAGCTTGGCAGTTCATCTCTTACGTTGAGCCAGTCGTAACTACCGGCACTGATAGACTCAAAGGTTGTTCTAGTAAAGCTGATAGCAGCCTCCTGCTGATGGCTATTAATTACCAGTAAATCACTGGTTTGGGGAGCGAGGTAGAACTCCCGCGAACTATCTACCTCACTAAAGCTACCGGAAATATCCCGGGCTTGCAGCTGCAAGATATTTTCAGCGCCAACCTTCAGGCCAGATATTGGCAAGAAAGCCTCGATGGCATCTGGCCCTAAGAGCAACCGACCTTCTTGGGTTCCGACCAGGAAAGGATCTTGAGGAACTATCGTAGCAAAGTTTTCCAATGGATCTAGCGGGTACCATGCTCCATCATTCACCCTTAAAAAGACGGTATCAATGGTTCCCAATCCTTCTAGATCAGCAATTGACCAGGTAAAACTAAAAACAGATCTTACCGTGTCAGGTAAAGCAGGGCTGTCATCAAATTCAATGGTAGGGGGAGTGTTTCGTATGGGCAACACCAACTCCGCCGGCGTATCATCTTTTAGGTCCTGGTTGTCGATGGCTCGTACCTTCAGCAACACATCGGTGGTGGAACTTCCTGGATCCAAATCCAGGCTCAACACGCTGTCGGTAGACGTGGTAAACACCCATGGCCCTTCCTGAACTGACAGTTCATAGCCTTTGACGTAGCCGTCAGGATCATTCCCTAACCAAGCCACTTTCACCACTGTATTCAATCGATCATCTTCACTTAGATCCACCTGATCGATAAAGAAACTGGTTTCTGGGGCTTGATTTTCCAGTAATTCCCCAGGGTCACAGGAAACCCAGAATAGACTTAATCCAAAAACAATAGGCAACAGTGGCTTCATAGCAGAATATTGAAAACTCCATGGCCAGGCCCTTTGGGCCTAGACCATGGAGCATATAAAGTTTTATTTTCTGACCATCACTTTGTGAGTCAGCAAGGTTTGACCTTCGCTGCTAACCTGAAGCAGGTAAAGGCCATTGTTGAGATTGGAAAGATCGAGAGATGTTTTGCCGGCCAGGCCTTCTACATTTTCCCGCATCAACTGACGTCCAGTCAAATCTATCAGCTTTATTTCCAGAGGAAGAGCTTGCTCAGCAGCATGCTCGATGGTAAGTTGCTGACTAGCAGGGTTGGGGTATACCTTGAACTCTTTGATCTCAGGTAGATCAACGTTGGTAATGGTTACCCCTTCTGGGCAGTTGGCCCCAGAAAAGTCTTCTGCATCAGCCGTATTACGTGGCACTAATTTGAAATCGCCAAAGGTGAAAATCATGATGCCAGTCAGGCTTTCCATGGTATCCAGCAAAGAGACAATACACACGGGGACTTTAGAGGTATCGATGTTCTGAATCCAGGTAGAATCATTGATGTAAGAGAAATTGCGTGAGCCATCAGTTCTTCCGGATAATACCAAGCAACCTTGGTCAGAAAGGGTTGAGTTTCCTACTCTGTATTCACCAAAGTTATTATTGGGGGCATCAGGGTTCGTATTGACTACATAAATCCCCTTTCCAGCCATAGGATTTTGAAGCTTGACTAGCATCCCTTCATAAGACTCAGCATAGCGGGTACTAGTAGCAAAGCTATCCGCATTAACCACGATGGGCTCGGGCACCATACTGGCGGTTCCAAGTTCATCTACGGTGATGACAGAGAGACGGGTAAAACCGAAAAACTCATCTACCGTACCTTGGACCCTTACACTATCCCCACGCTCCAGATCAGCAATGGATCCCCCCGTTAGCTGGATTCCGGCCCAGTCGTTCTCACCTGGCTGCTGAATATAAACGAACCCTAAATCACCGGCCTGAGCGGAAGCGGTTACAACCCCATCTACTGTCACATCAGCCCCTTCTAAGAGGGAATTCCTCCCTATGGGATTGAATTGGATGTCAAAGATGGTGGCTCCGCCATCACGAACCCGGAACAGAACAGGATCGTTCTGGGCAGCACTCGGAGAATTGGTCGTCACCGTGCTATCATCGGTAGCGGAGATATAATACTTGACGTAATCACCATCTGAGAATGCCGTGGCAGGAATTTGCCCTGTGTAGGTATTAGTTCCTGCATTTTGGGTCATAGCAACCTGCTGGTAAGAGTTGTTGCTCAAGCCTACGGCAAAGTTGATAAAGGCACTAACTACCTGGCCATCAGGATCAACGATGGTTGCAGAAATATTGACATCAGCGGTGGAGGCGGGTACCAGCGGATTTTGGTTGAGGTTGGAAATCAGGGGTCCTGAAGCACCAATCACCAAATCAGAACTCTGAAAAGGATAGATCTCATAGCCATTTTCGGGGTTTTGCCCCATAGAGGCACAGCCATTAGGTAGGGTGTGAGATACGACACCACGTATGGTATCGAACTTTGCCCCTACAGGAGGAGTGACTAGCTCTCCTTGGTCGTTGTTGGCATTGGTTCCATCAGCGTTAACCGATCGGCCTGCGGGAAAGCGGTCACCAATGGTCACCTTGTTGCCATTTGCATCCTCGACTACGAAAACCTGGCGGTTGTTAGCAAAAGGATCGCCAACGCTAGAGACGGTCACATTGACAATCTCCACGTACTGCCCTTCCCACTGCTCACCCGTAGTAAGGTCATTTACTTGAGCCGCATCATTTAGGTCTCCTACACTGATCTGCCTAGCTTTTACGGGACGGCCCACGTCTAGCAATTCCACTGAGGTGGGATTGATTTGGGTTTCGCGGCGAAAACGCTCAACCCTACCCGTGAGACGAACAGAATCGCCAGCGAATAAGTCGGTCATCTTGGTGGCTGTTTGCACAGGATTACTGGCTCTAGCACCGATGGCCATGAAAGGGCCATCACTGGTTTGGATCCAAACTTGGCGTCCGCTAGCGGTATAGGCCAAGCCACCATTCATGATTACGGTTCCGGTAACGGCAACAGTATCTCCGAGATAGGTGGTCGTATCCTCACAATTTGCTAAGGTCGCAGGAGGTACAAATTGAAGATCTTGAATGGTCACATTTGTGACCTGGGCCTTGGTAATCAGGGTAAACCCGAGAACCAAGCAAAAAAGTACAAACTTCTTCATAAAAATAGGTATTGAGGTTAAAGCGGTAGCTGTTAGGAAAGGAATCTTAATGTAGGATGAGGGGTTACTTGATGATGATGAACTTCCCTTCATGCTTTTGCCCCGTATCCAGATCTGTGACAACAAATAGGTATAGGCCACGCGCGATGATCTGCGTATTGGCGGACAATAAGTCCCAGGCATGTTCACCGCCAGAGAATTGCGTTTCATCTGGATTAGAGTAGGTATCAAACCAACGAATGTCTCCGCCATTATATGATTGATCGTGTTGAATCAAGTCGATAAGGTCACCCGCAGCGGAATAGATCCGAATTTCACAACGGGCAGGTAGGTTCGCAAAGATCAACTTACGGTCCTCTTCAAAACTGCTACTTCCCTCCCAATCGGCTCGTGCATAATAGGGATTGGGATACGCAAAAGGAGCATTTTCATCCAGGTTATCGTTGGGCTCAGTACCAGGAAATATCCGAAAAAGGTTGCTCAAAGAAGATTCTAAGGGAGGTACCCCATTGACCTCATCCCCCCGATCAAAGGCCGTAACCGATATGGCTTGTTGCCACCCATTGGGAAGATTCTCAATTACATAGAGGTACTCATAGGCATTGGTATCCCCTTCAAAAAATACTGGCTCGTCTAACCGAATTTCGTCTAAACCAGTATCAAAAAAGCGCCCATTGCCACTGCTGTCCCATTGAGCTAAGAGTTTGAGAGCAGAATCAGTCGTAAAACTGTTGACTTCAAAACCGAGTTCAGATCGATAAATCCTGAAACCTTCGAAATCCTTTTGAAGAGAAATGGGATCGACTGATTCGAGGGAGTTTCCAGCCCAATATATTTCAGCCTTTCCATCGCCTACTACGACCCGAGTTCTAGGAATATCTGGGGGAGTGGGAAGAATGTATCGCGTTATTTCCCCATCTTGGTTACGGTCTTCTGCCTCATCAAGCTGGCAATTGCCGTTGACATCTTCCCCGTTGTAGGTGGACTGTGCCCAACCTGCATTGCGGATCAAATTTTGCCGGTGGATGAAGTTATTATCTGCAGCTGGATTGCCATCAAGCACCCTGCGGGCACAGACCACGGCAAAGGAAACGTCCAAGGTCTGCCCTGGTTCTACCCGAGTGAAAGGGCCTGCCGAAATGAGATTAGAGCGATTTCCTGCTTGATTGATCTGTTGTTGAATCTCATTCCATGTTTCAGCGGGAAGGTGATTCAGCCCAGCTGCCAGTTTTTGATATCGCTGTAGATCAGAGGAGGGGAAAAAATAACGGGGGTCGGCAGAATTTCGAAACTGCCAGGTATTAAAATGAACCTTAAAATTAGGGCTAGCAGGACAAACGCCGTCAAGCTCAGCGCCGAGATATTTGGTACTTACGTAGCTGTCTGTGAAGCCAATGTCTCCAGTTGCATCAAACTCATAGGCCAGATTTAGGGAATCGATGTAGCCATTGCCTCCCTTATTGAAAAACGGCGTACCTCCTGGAGGTGTAATGTTGACATTTCTTATTACCCCATCCATCCAAAATCCTACAAAAACGGAATCTAAGGGATCTCCAGAAATATTCTTGATTTGGTAGTTGAGGATGATAAAGTAATTGGCAAAGTTGAAGTTCCAATTGAGGCTGGTAAAAGTCACCTCTACACCCAGCGGCTGGATGTGCCCGTTGATGGGGATATTGGCTCCGGTATTAGTCCGAATGCGGATGGCCGTATCGGTAAAAACCGATCGAAAATCCTGATGAGAAAACGCTCGTGGATCAAAGAAGGGACTGTCAAAAAGGATTGATCGCTCCGTCAAGCCTTCGGGCGAGGTAAATTCAAAGCCAGCCTTACCCGTAGAGTAGCCAGAAGGGTCATCTATTGCTCCGGTAGACACCAGGGTTTGGCCATTTCGAATCCCTCCTACCCAGAGTCCTCCATCAAACACGTGCTCAATGCCGCTATTTACTGGATACTCGCAACTTGGAGCTCCTTCCACATTGAAGCTACCACTAAAGCTGTTGCCGATAATCCCTAGGTTACTGATCGTTGCGGCGACTTGCCCAGCATCAGACACCTTTTCATCATATACCGTTTCAGATTGGCTCAAGAGCGGAAGAATCCACCCACAAAGTATCAAGACCAGTATGGCGCGATTAATCATAGGCCCGCAAATTACGTATTCAACTGCTGCTTAGTGTAAAGACGGGGTTAATTTTATCAAATAAGGGACTTCTTCTAACCATCGTTTAAACATCAATACCCACTTCACGTATAGGTCAAGCAGCTTGGTCAGAACAAATATGGGCTGTATATTCATGAAAGGCTATGCTTATATTTGCAACCTGAGCCGAGCTATCACTTGCTCGTTTCACCATCAATAAACTTTGAACACTATGTATCCTCCTGACCTTACTGCCCCCATGGCTGCTGAGTTAGAGCAAGCCGGGCTCCAGTCTCTAAAGACTACTGAAGAAGTAGATCAAGTTTTGCAAGAGTCTACCGGCACGACCCTTTTGGTAGTCAATTCCGTATGCGGGTGCTCAGCCAGATCTGCCCGACCTGGGGTAATTGAATCTCTCAACCATGAACTTACTCCAGATCGAAAGGTCACTGTTTTTGCCGGAGTAGACATGGAAGCAACCAAGAAGGCGCGTGAGTACTTGCTCCCCTACCCTCCTTCCTCTCCTTCCATAGCAATTTTTAAAGATGGCAACCTTGTGCACATGATTGAGCGCCATGTCATCGAAAGAGCCAATGAAGACATGATTGCCCAACACCTTAAAGCGGTCTACAACGAAGTGTGTAAGTAAGTCACCTAAGCCTATCAGACTAGTAGTCTTCCAGGTACTTACCCAATGGGATTTTTCGCTTTCCTCAGCGAGAAGTCCCATTTTTTTGGTTTTGAGCATCAATCCTTAGTTGTTCTCCTAGCCAAAAAAGGACAAACTGAATTCGTTCATGAGGCAGAATGGACGGTTGAGCCATGAGGTCTTCGCATATGGAAAAAAAATATGCTGCTTTGTCGAGCATTTTCTTACCTCCATGGAATAAGCTCTTGCTCTGCGTCATAGTCTACAGATTTAGCGAACTGCTGTGTATTTTGTAAGAGTATAAGCCTATTCTAGGCCCAAGTGGCATGAATCATGTAATGAATTCCCCTTAGATTAGAGAATACATTCAACGACCGACCCTCATCTACCCACGCAAAAACCAATAACTGGATGACTAAGCAACTTATTTTACTGCCTCTTTTGGTTCTGCTTGCTCTCAGTTCCTGTATTTCAACCAAGGAAATGAGATATTTCCAGGAGGAAGATCTTGACAAAAAGCTTCCTAATTTCTTTGCTCAAGAGCTTCCTCAATATAAACTCATCCCTAATGACATTATATCCGTTAAAATTAAGACCGATAAAATCAGTTTGAATGAGCAGTACAATAGCGTTTCAGAAATGGGGTTTGCGCAGGGCAATCCAGGCGCTAATTATTTAAGCGGCTATTCCATTGACAACGAAGGAAATATTAGTATCCCATGGTTAGGTAAAATAAAAGTTTCAGGATTAACGGTTTCCCAAGCCAGAGACACCATTCAAGCTATCACCAATCAGCAACTTAACGACGCATCCGTCTTTGTCCATTTGCTCAATTTCAAAGTTTCGGTAATGGGTGAGGTAAAGCGACCAGGATACTATTATGTTTATAACAACCAAGTCAATATTTTTGAGGCTCTGGCTTTAGCAGGAGATATGACTGATTTGGGCAACCGAGAACAAGTCTTTTTAGTCCGGCAGGATGCAGAAGGCAGTATCGCAACCCCAATAGATTTAACCCAAATTGAGGTATTAAATTCCGAATATTACTTTTTGCAGCCCAACGACATTGTTTACGTAGCCCCGTTGGATCAAAAGGGACCAAGGTCTAACCTAGTTACCCTAGGGCTTTTTAGCACCGCATTTTCGGGCCTATCTCTGACCATTTCATTAATCACCCTCTTCTTAGACGCTACCAGCGGTTAATAGTCTTCAATCATCTTTTTAGTCATTTCTCATGTCAGTCCAAGAAAGCATAGAATCTATCTCCGTCAAGGAATTGATTGGCAAGGCAGTAAACAATTGGTATCTCTTCGCCATTTCACTTGGCATTCTGCTACCACTTGCCTTTTTACACACTCAAACACTGGTTCCCAGTTATGAAATCCAAGCCAAAATGTCCTTGGCGGATAAAAGTACAGACCAAATGGCTTCGAGCAAAAAAGGCTTCAATGAGTTAGTCATGCTTGACAATCAGCTGCCCTTGGAAGATAAAATCCAATTGCTGAAGTCTTATTCTTTGGTAAAGAGAACAGTTTCCGAACTTCCTTTTGAGGTCTGCTATTACAAGAAAAAGACCTTTAGTTCACTAAGAATTTATGAACAGTCTGGCCCATTTACCGTGTTAATTGATTCAGCAAAACCTCAATTGGTAGACGTACCTATTCGGGTGGAACAAACCAATCAGGGATATAAATTGAGCTTTGAGATCAAGGAAACGGCTTCTATTAACAACCTAAGATCCCATGAAAAGGTCAGGACTTTGGGAGGAATGAAAATGGAAATTCACTCAGATCTTGATGGCAAAATTGTTCATGATTTTATTAATGTTCAGATCATTCCCAACTTAAGTCACAGTGGAGAGTTCGAGGAAGATTACTCGTTCAAAATTCGAAGCTTAAACGCCATCGTAAACTCTATGATAGGGGGGCTAGAAATTTCTGCAGTTAATGAAGAGTCTAGCGTGATTTCTCTTACCATGAGTAGTCCAATGCCTTTCGAGCAGGAATTGTTTCTTAACCACTTAATGAAGGCCTTTATCCTAAATGAAGAAGATAAACTTAGAAAGAAGGGTTTAAAAACAGTCGCTTCCATTGAGGAAGACTTAAGAATTTTAGAGGACTCACTTAATCGCGCCCAAAACCTAAGAGCGGGAGTTCAAGGAGGAGCCGCAATTGCTAATATAGGTAGTGCTCAGGCTGCAATTCAAGGTAATCAGTTTACGTTACGTAGCCGAATTGGGGATCTACGAATTGAGCAACAACGATATCAAGATCTCTTACAAAGCATGAGGTCCACCGCCAATGATCCTTATGCAGTGATCCCATCTACCCAAGCGAGCGAAGATGTAGTCTTAGGTGGACTGCTTAACAATTGGGGAATCTTAGTTGAAGAGCGTGCTTCAATGGCAAGGACCTTAACTGAGAATAGTCCTAGGATGCAGGAGTATCACCAACGAATCCTGGACATTAGGCAACAAATCATATTAAATATTGAGTATCGTCTGAGGGACAACCAAATTGCCCAGAGAGAGATTAACAGTCAACTTAGGGATACTAGACAAGAAATAGCGTCGGTTACCAGAAAGGAAGTGACAGTTAGCAATTTAGAGGATAAAGCTGACCGCATCTTAAATCAATATGATTACCTATCTACTAAGATGTCAGAAATCAAGATTGCTATTGCCAACTTAGACGTATCTTATTTCATTTTGGATGAAGCGAGACATACCGGGGCGCAGTCTGGTACCAGCAAGGGCATGATCATGATTATAGCTATGATTGCTGGCATGGGACTACCGATTGGCTATATACTTTTGGCCAACTTCTTCAACGACAGTCTTCTCACCTATAAAGAACTCCGCAATCATACCCGTATTCCAATTTTGGGGATGATCATCAAAAACGATACGCCTTATCCGACCTTAAGGCCAGATACTACCGATTCGGCCTTGGCCGAATGCTTTAGAGCCTTGCGGATCCACCTATACAAAAATGTACCTGATGAAGCTCGCGACAAAATCAGGACCATTGGAGTGGTCTCAACTTGGTCGGGAGAAGGCAAATCTTTTTGTGCCGCGAACACCGCTGCGTCCTTAGCCATGGCTGGCTATAAGACCCTTATCATCGATTTGGACCTTAGAAACCCCAATCAAACCAGACATTTCGATTACGAGCCAGAGCGCGGAATATCCAATACATTACCTGGCGCAAGGAAGGCAGACATTACACATTTACTTCAGCCTACTCATATCCCGTCTTTAGATATAGTGGCGGCTGGACCAGTATATCACAATCCCTTAGATCTCTTTGATGGACCGGCTTTCAAGCAATTGGTAGAGCAAGCAAGAGAGAAGTATGACTATGTTATATTTGACCTGCCCCCTATTGCACAGGCCTCTGACTATCTATTGGTATCTGAATTTTTAGACTATACGGTATACGTTGCCCGACACCATGTCACCAAGGTCAGCGATCTAGAGCGGATTAACGAGTTGCACGACGAAGGCAAAATCAACTATATCGGTTTAATCATGAATGGGGTGGCTAACCCAAGCTATTTCCGATATGGGGACATGAGCTACTATAACATCGGCCGTTATAAGTCGCGGTACAACAGCGCCTACACCACCAGTTAAGGAAAGGAAGATGGGGATGTTGTGTGTTTAACCTAGTCACTTGTTCTTTAAGCCACATTCATCCTACCAAAAAATCTACCTGAGCAACGAACAAACTCGCGGGCAGGAACTTCATTGTAAGTTCCTGCCCGCTCCCTTTCCACCTAGCACTTCACATTAGCAAAACACCTTGACTAAGATCGATTTTTAGGCTACTTTTACTAAAAAGAATAGAACCCAAGACTTAATCATAAACAAGCGCATGGCAACTTATAATGAGGATAGCATTAAGTCACTTGACTGGCGGGAACACATCCGCTTGAGGCCAGGAATGTATATTGGAAAATTAGGTGACGGCTCTTCTCAAGATGATGGGATATATATTTTACTGAAAGAAGTCATTGACAACTCCATTGATGAATACGTCATGGGGCATGGAAAACGGATCGACATCGACATCAAAGATGGTGAGGTAAGAGTCAGAGATTTTGGGCGGGGGATTCCATTGGGCAAGGTCATTGACTGCGTCAGTCGCATCAATACAGGAGGCAAATACGACTCCGAGGCATTTACCAAGTCTGTAGGACTCAACGGTGTGGGTACCAAAGCAGTAAATGCACTTTCAAGCTACTTTCGAGTTGAATCGGTGAGAGAAGGAAAATTAAAGGTTGCAGAGTTCTCTCAAGGAGAACTAACCAAAGACCATCGAGTAAAGAAGACCGATGAGCAGAATGGAACTACCGTAATTTTTAAACCTGATGAAGGGGTCTTTAAGCATTATCGATATTTGATCGACTACGTAGTCAATCAAATCAGGAACTACAGCTACCTTAACGCAGGCTTATCGCTTTACCTTAACGGTCAAAAGTATCAGTCTAAAGATGGTTTATTAGATCTTCTGAGAGACAAAGTCAACGAGGAAAATATCCGCTACCCCATCATACACCTGATGGGCGATGACATTGAAGTTGCATTAACCCATGGCAATAGCTACGGCGAAGAATACTATTCATTTGTAAATGGACAGTTCACCTCACAAGGTGGAACCCACCTCAATGCTTTTAAGGAAGCCTACGTCAAGGTCATTCGAGATTTTTTCAATAAAAATTACGATACCACTGACATCCGTGCTTCTATTATTGCTTCTATCAGCGTAAGGGTTCAAGAGCCTGTCTTTGAGTCGCAGACCAAAACCAAGCTAGGTTCCCAAAACGTGGGTCCTAAAGGGCCTACCATGCGTACCTTTGTCAACGACTTTCTGGTCACCAAGTTAGATAACTTTCTACATAGAAATCCCAGCAGTGCTGAGGCCCTCAAAAAGCGGATTGAGCAGTCAGAAAAGGAAAGAAAAGAAATTGCGGGCATAAAAAAGTTGGCCAACAAGAGAGCTAAGAAGGCCAATCTGCATAACAAGAAACTACGCGACTGCCGGGTACATTTCAACAACAAACGGGGCAAGGAAGAAGTAAAGCTTGGTACTACATTATTTATTACAGAGGGAGACTCCGCTTCTGGGTCCATCACCAAAGCTCGAGATGTGGAAACACAAGCCGTGTTTTCTTTGAGGGGAAAGCCCTTGAACTGTTTTGGGCTTACCAAAAAGGTTGTATACGAAAACGAGGAATTCAACTTACTTCAGCACGCACTTAATATCGAAGGTGGGATCGACGGATTGCGGTACAACCAAGTAGTCATTGCGACAGATGCAGATGTAGATGGCATGCATATCCGGCTGCTTTTGCTGACATTTTTTCTCCAATTCTTTCCAGATCTGGTCCGAAATGGGCATCTCTATATTCTAGATACTCCTCTCTTTAGGGTTCGAAACAAAAAGAAAACCATTTACTGCTATTCTGAGCAAGAAAAGCAGCAAGCCATTGTAGATTTACGTGGTAAACCCGAGATTACTCGCTTCAAAGGGTTAGGCGAGATTTCCCCCGATGAGTTTGGTCAGTTTATCGGTGACGACATACGCCTCCAGCCTGTATTGCTCCAAAAAGACACTGAGCTTAAAAAGCTTTTGACCTACTTTATGGGAAAAAATACTCCTGACCGTCAAGAATTCATCATCAGCAACCTGAGGGTGGAAAAAGATGAGGCAAATACTCCCGTTTCGACGCTAGCTTCTTAAAATTAAGATACTCATAAGAATCAGGGCAGAAGGTTTAATCCCAAAACCCAAAGAGGATTTCGATTCTAGCTGGTCGAATGATCGAATTAACTTGCTGAATTCGAGCAATTCTTACATCGTGTTTGCTGGTTATTCCCCTAACATAAAAGAGTTTTTATAACTTTGCCGGGACCCAGCTCTCACAAACCTATGATCCAACCCAACTTCAGAGCCAAGTTACTGGCATTTAGCTTTGTTGTAGTACTTTTTCTGCACCATGCCAAAGCCCAAACGCCTGATCCGACCCCAGCTCCTCTGCTACCAACCAATCAGTTGCCGACCCTCCAAACTCGGATTAATCAATTGCAGCAAGGGGGTGGAGTCCCGCCAGATCAGATAGATTCTTACATCCAAGGAATCCAGGGTGCTCGTCCAGGTGCGGCTACGCCGATCCAACCCAATGCTCAGTCTGGCTTTCCTACCCCCGAAACGCCTGGAACAGAAGGCAGCGAGAGTTCTGCCTTAGAAGTATTAGGTACCGAAGATGTATTGGAAGACGACCAGGGATTTGAGGATCGCCCCCAGGAAGTTCCAACCGTCTTACTTAACCCAGACATTCAAACCAAAATATTTGGCCACCATCTTTTTGACCTTGATTCGGAATATGATTTCACAAAGGAGGCAGGGACCTTACCTCCAGATGAATACATCATCGGCCCTGGTGACATCATTGCCATTACAGTCTATGGACCTAGTGAGCTATTTGAAAGCCTGACTGTAGCTAACGATGGGTCTGTGGTACGGCCTTATATTGGCAAGGTATACGTGGGAGGGAGATCATATGGAGAGGCTAGGAAGATCCTCACTACGGCCTATCGAAGCATTGTGTCCTCCCAAGCCAGTATCGAGGTTAGGTTGACAGGAGATCGTCGCACAATCAATGTCAATATCATTGGGGAAGTTCGCAAGCCGGGCGGCTACCAAATTAATGCAGGAGTACCTGCCTTTAATGCTCTCTTTGCAGCTGGTGGGATTAATGAAGTAGGAAGTGTTCGAAATATCCAGATTCGGCGCAAGGGAAAGGTAGTCCAAACTGTTGACTTGTACCGCTACCTTATAGAGGGTAACGAAGAACCCGTTTTTCTACAGAACAATGATTTCATCTACGTCCCCATACAATATAAA
Source organism: uncultured Bacteroidia bacterium (assembly GCA_964521065.1). Lineage (GTDB taxonomy): Bacteria > Bacteroidota > Bacteroidia > J057 > J057 > CAYVAP01. The sequence continues at coordinate 14,472 of CAZFPQ010000153.1, forward strand.
ACCGCTGAAATTTCTGGAGGTGTTAGGCGACCGATGGCCTATGAACTGCTGCCTGGAGAAAACCTAAAAAGCCTCATCTATTTTGCCGGAGGTCTTAACTTCAATGCAAAACAGAGTAAAGCCCAAATAGCTCGGCTGGAACAGGAAAGAGAAGTCCTAGTAGATTTTAGCTTAGAAGAAATCCTTCAAGATTCTAACAAGGATTATGCTGTAGGTTCCGGAGATCGGGTAATCATCGAGAGAATTAACCTAGGTGCCTACAACGTGGTCCAGGTTTTTGGGGATGTAGAATACCCTGGGACCTATCAACTAAACCCTGAAGATAAGATTATAAACCTCATCAATCGTGCAGGGGGTCTGGGTATAGATGCCTATCTCCCCAGAGCTTATGTAGTAAGAATTGTTCCTGGATCAAGTGAGGTCTTATATATCCCCATAGATCTAAGTCAGATATACCAAACGGGGAAGGTAGAACCAGATTCTAATAGCCTAGACAACATCGAGCTTCAGTACTTTGATGCTCTATTAATTTTCTCCCAGCGAGAACTACGCGATCAAAGATACATTGAGGTTGCCGGCGAGGTAAGAAAGCCTGGCGTGCTCCCGATATTTCCAAGTATGACGGTCAAGGATCTTCTTTACTTGGTTGGAGGCCCCAAGCAAGATGCAGACCTAAACAATATTGAGCTCTCGATCCTAACACGCGCTGAGAATTTTTACATCCCCACTGAAGATGAAGAGGCCTCTCTTCAGCCTATGCAGGCTGGGGATTTTACAGGAAATCCTCTCCAACCCAGTTCTGAATCAGCAGAAACTGATGGAGCTGCATTGGACGGAGAAGTCGAAGGATTAGAATCAAGTCAAGAAGTAGTCCGACGGATACAAGTAAATGGGAACTGGGAGAATGATCCAGTCTTAGATACCATGCTTATATATGGATTTGACCGGCTTCAGATCTACTCGAAATATGATTTTCTCAATTTTCAATACATTGAGGTAGAAGGAGCTGTAAAACGGCCAGGTCGATATCAACTCCAACGAGGAATGAGCCTAAAAGACATCCTTTATCAAGCAGGGGGGTTGACCGACAGCGCTGATGTCAATGAGATTGAATTGTACCAAGACATTGACCTCAATGAGAGGGGGAATTTCAATACAAAATCTCCAAGAAAAGAAATAGTACGAATAGAAATTGAAGGAGAAAATTGGCAAGAGAGCGTAATCGCTGACACCATTTTTCTGAATGACTTCTATCGAGTAGTAATCAGATCTGAATCGGACTTTTTCCAGCAAGGGTTTGTTCAGGTTAAAGGTTTGGTTAATGCCCCCGGAGAATATATTGTGGGCCCTAATATGACTCTCAAAGATGTACTTTATCAGGCAGAGGGAATACAGATGACGGCCGATTTTCAGCGGATTGAGTTGTCTCGCGTTGTTGAAACCCTAAGTGAAACAGGAGAAATCATTCCCGTTCCAATCGTGGTTAGTGCAGTACCTGTTAGCCAAAATTGGCAAGAAGACTCAACCCTCGATCAGATTCAAATCAATGCCTTTGACCAAATCTTGGTTCGAAGAAATCCTGATTTTGAGCTACAGGAAAGTATATTCATCCAAGGAGAGGTATTGGTAGATGGAGAGTATCACAAAACTTCTCGCAATGAATCTTTGACGTCCTTTATTGGAAGGGCTGGTGGAGTTACCAATCTGGCCTATTTAGAAGGAGCATATATTTTAAGGCCCGACATCGGGAAGATCTCTATTCGATTGGAGAAAGCACTACGCCGTCCGGGTTCTAAGTGGGATATTCCCTTACTTGTAGGGGATAGTCTGATTGTGCCTCCGCGAACAGACATCGTTTCTATTACTGGAAATGTGCTGCGACCAGGAGTGAATGTATTGTATGAGCCCAGCAAGAGGAAGTTTAAATACTATGTTAACTTAGCCGGCGGGTTTGATCGACGCTCTAGACGAAACACCAGTACCATTACCTACGCTGATGGCTCCGTAAAGGGAGTAAGAAGTTTTTTGTTCTTCAGACGTTACCCAAAAGTTGAGCAAGGATCTGTTATCTTCGTTGATGTACGCCCCCCCCGTCGAGAACGTAGCGCTGGCGAGTCATTCAGTGGCTTTTTCCAAGAAATCACCGCGCAGCTTACTGCTGCGTTGACATTTATCTTGCTGATTGACCGCACCTTGACTACGCCTTAACACCTTGACTCAGAACTACATTCAGCTTCGTGAATATTCTTGCTATCCTAGAGCGGCTTCAGGAGTACCTGTATCAT
>CAZFPQ010000154.1:0-16662 GCA_964521065.1 uncultured Bacteroidia bacterium
ATACCTTTCCAAACAGCGCACCCGAGTTATTTGAGTTGAAGGGGATGGAGAATCCAGATTTAGGGGTTCAAAGAATTACCCCTCGGAAGATGTATCGCATGTCCGTAGGTGGAGAAATTCACCAAAGGAAGAAATTCTACTGGGATCCTACAGCTTACATTCCAGATTCATACCCCCATCGCGTTGAAGAGGATCAGTTCATTCGTCAGAAGGTACTATTTTATCAGGATTGGCCAGATAGCATAAAGGTCAAATTCGAAGAACTGGTCATTAAAAAATGGGATGTTGCCTTTTCTCCCAATCAGCGTGGACACGAATATGACACATTGACCCAGAACTATTTCATTAAGGTTCTGGAGCCAGATAAAATGGACTTAGCTTATGAAAAAAACGATCCGGTAGATTTACAAGCAAGATATAGAGAGGTATATTTTTCCCGAGGTGGGTACATCAAATATAATCTAAGCCTTAGCTCTATTTTCAATCAAATTCTTAGAGTGCCTTCGGCAACTAATAATGTCGCTTTTTTCGCACAAGATAGCTGTTTAAGTCCGATCATAGATGCCACCGGATCTATATCTGGATATTACAGAGCTGGAGGAGATTATTATGAGTCAAGCTACCAATCCCATTACCCCGTCTACTACGCCTTCCCGGACGACACCGCCGGGCAGCCCATCGACTTTGAAGCCTTGCTAGGCTTAGTCACTTCAGTTGAGGATCTCCCAAAAACCACGATCCAGCTGTATCCCAACCCGGTTCAAGATCGCTTGTTTCTGAGTGGCCTGCCTGAGGATTGGCAAGAACCGGAGTTGCGGGTCTACGACGCCACGGGGCGTCTATGCTGGAAGGGAAAGTGGACAGAAAATGGAATATCTACGGAACTGTTTCCGCCCGGTCTATATCAAATAGACCTGGTTCACCTTGGTCAAGTAAGGTCGCAGCAGCGATTTCTGAAACAATGACTGCTTGCTGGTGACAGCCATGGCGATGAGGATAAATATCTACCCCCACATACTCCGCACCCCGATTAGCAGTTTTCTTTTGCCCACCTGCTATAAGCCCCAATCACTTCCCACCATGAGTTGTCCATTCGCTAAAGCGATTCTTGTTCTCCTGCTTAGTGTTGCAAGCTTGAGCCCCATCCAAGGCGCAGACCGTTACCGTGTCGGTGACGTCCTTTACGTGTGGGCTCAATCGGGCCTAAACCTAAGAAAGGCTCCTCAGCTTAACGCTCCCAAAGTGGACAAATTAGCGATGGGGGTTTCAGTCAAAGTGCTAGCAAAAACCTCCCAGGCATTGAGACTTGCGGTCATTGCGGCCAGACCCGAGCAGGCAGCTGGAAATATTTTCGGAGAGCCCGCAAGCAAAGATCCTTTTGTGCTTGAAGGACATTGGGTCAAGGTTCAAAGCGGGGCTACAGTAGGCTACGTGGCGGATATTTACCTGTTGTCATGGCCAGCCCTGCCTGAGGCTACCACCCCCTGGGAATACACCGAGTTACTGACCGAAGATCAATTGATCGCAGATACCACTTGGTTGCAAGGCTGCGAAGGAGGTCCTGCGATAGATTGCTACGAGTGGAAAGCGGCCTCCTCTACCGGTATCGAGTTTAGTGGAGATGTGAGCTTGGTCAGTGTATATCAAGGATTCCGTCTACCTGACATGACGGTTGAGGAAGGCTTCGTTTTTTGGAATGTTTTCATCCCCATTGGCGATGCAGAGCGACGCAAGGCAGGACTAGATCCTTTAACTCTCTTGCAGGGAGAAGAGGGCAATTTATGGCTGTTGGAAAATAAAGTTTGCGAACTGAGTATTACGCTAGAGGATGATCGGATATACTGCTCTTCAGGTTGTAGCGATTGAGGCAAGGGTCAATTAGGTTCCTTCATCTCCATAAATGCCTAAAGTTTTTGTTCGCCATGTCCTAAACCCCTAGGACCCAATTGAGGTTAAGCTCCTCATGGGGAAAAATAATCTCAGTACCGTTGACCTGACTCAGTTGGCCAAAGACTGGTTTGCTGGGCGCAATTGGGAAGCTTTTCCCTTTCAGCTAGAGATGATATCGGCATACCTCGCGGGCAAGTCGGGCCTCTTAAATGCCCCTACCGGAGCCGGTAAGACCTACGCCATGTGGCTGCCTATTCTGCTGGACTACATCCGTCGGCATCCGGTTGACTATCAGCAAGAAAAGAAAAAGGAAGGCCTTCAGGCCCTTTGGATCACCCCCTTACGAGCCCTGTCCAAGGATACTACCCAAGCTTTGTCCGAAGCTTGTGTAGACATGCAGGTCCCTTGGCGGGTGGAAGCTCGCACCGGCGACACCTCTAGCAGCGTAAAAGCCCGCCAGAAAAAAAAGATGCCCCAAGGCCTCGTCACCACTCCGGAAAGTGTACACATCCTTTTTGCCAGCAAAGATCACCTCAAATTATTCCAAGAACTAAAAGTGGTGGTGGTAGACGAGTGGCACGAGTTGATTGGCAGCAAAAGAGGCGTGCAAGTGGAACTAGCCATCGCCTACCTGCGCCAATTGAATCCAGAGCTACAGGTTTGGGGAATTTCTGCGACCATTGGCAACCTCCAGGAAGCGGGTGAAGTCTTGTTGGGCAAGGCTTATCAAGTGGATCGGTATGCCTTGGTTCGTTCGGGAATTGAGAAAAAAATCCAGGTTGAAACCCTGCTACCGGCCACACTTGAGAAATTCCCTTGGGCAGGCCACTTGGGGACCCATATGGCCGAGCAAATGCTGCCCTATATCTTGCGGAGTCGGACCTCTCTCATTTTTACCAATACTCGAGCTCAGTGTGAGTTTTGGTACCAAGCCCTCTTGACCGAATGCCCAGATCTAGCTGGTCAAATGGCCATGCACCATGGTTCCATCGCCCGGGAATTGCGGGACTGGGTGGAACAAGCCCTCCACGATGAGGCCCTCAAAGTGGTGATTTGTACCTCCAGCTTGGACTTGGGCGTAGACTTTCGCCCGGTAGAGACCATTTTTCAAATCGGTGGCCCCAAGGGAGTCGCTCGTTTCATGCAACGCGCAGGTCGCAGTGGTCATCGACCGGGCGAAGTGAGTAGGATCTATTTTGTGCCCACCCATAGCCTCGAACTGCTGGAAGCAGCGGCCCTGCGCCAAGGAGTAGAACAGCGCTTGCTAGAATCGCGGGTGCCCATCGTGCAGGCTTTCGATGTGCTGGTACAGTTCCTATTGGTCCTGGCCGTTTCCAATGGCTTTAAGCCCAAAGACATCTTTCCCCTCATCAAACAAACCTTTGCCTATCAATTTTTGAGTGAAGAGGAGTGGGGCTGGATATTGGACTTCATCACCACCGGAGGAAAGTCGCTTTATGCTTATGAGGAGTACAAAAAGGTAGAAATTGAGGAGGACGGACTTTTCAAGATCAATGACAAAACCATCGCCCGACAGGTCCGCCTTAGCATTGGCACCATCGTAGGTGATACGGTGTTGAAAATCAAATTCATGAGCGGAGGCCGCATCGGAACTGTCCCAGAGACCTTCATCTCTCAGGTCAATGAAGGAGATAAATTCTGGTTCAGTGGGCGCCTTTTAGAACTTGTCAAGGTTCGTAACGACGAGGTCTTGGTGAAGAAAGCCAAGGGGACCAAGGGAAAGGTTCCCCGCTGGCTAGGTAGTCGCTTGCCACTTTCTAGCCAGATGGCTCAGGTACTAAGAAGCAAATTAGATGACTACCTGGGAGGTATCAGGGAGCCCCGAGAGTTGGCGACGCTAGGCCCTTTGCTTGACCTTCAGGCTGAATGGTCGGCCATTCCCAACCGCGAGGAGTGCTTAATCGAGCTGATCAAGAGCCGAGAAGGCTGGCACTTATTCGTATATCCTTTTGAGGGGCGGAATGTGCACGAGATTTTAGGTGCAGTATGCGCTTGGCGGATTTCCCAGCTCAGGCCCATGACCTTTTCCATCGCCATGAATGACTATGGCTTTGAGCTATTGTCTGATCAAGAAATCCCCATCGAAGAGGCCCTGGAGCAAGGTTTATTTTCCACTCAAAACTTATCCGAAGACTTACTCCGCAGCCTCAATGAAACCGAAATGGCCCAACGTCGATTCAGAGAAGTTTCCACCATTTCAGGTTTGGTCTTTACTGGCTATCCGGGCAAAGTAATCAAAAGCAGGCATCTCCAGGCCTCCACCAATTTACTCTATAAGGTCTTCAAGGAGTATGATCCAGATAACCTCTTGCTCAAACAGGCTTTCACCGAGGTCATCGACTATCAGATTGATCGTCAACGCCTCGAAACTGCCATGCAGCGCCTCCAAGGTCAATCCGTGCAATTGCAGCGGCCCCATAGATTTACGCCTTTCTGCTTTCCCATCATGATCGACCGATTGAGGGAGCGACTTTCCAGCGAGAAATTGGTGGACCGCGTGGCTAAAATGACGCTGCAATTAGAGCGAGCCGCGGAGGGATAGAATCAAAAGATCTTCCTACTCCCCATTGGGCGAAACCAACTTGGTGCGATTAATCAGCGAACGCGCCAAGGTCACTTCGTCTGTAAACTCCAAATCGGTACCTACCGGAATACCCCGAGCGATGCTGGAAATATTGACGTCTAAGGCATTGAGTTTTTTAGAAAGGTAGAAAGACGTGGTATCTCCCTCGATGTTGGCACTGAAGGCAAAGATGACCTCCTCGATGCCTCGCTCCTGAATGCGACCCAACAAAGACTCAATGTTCAACATGGAGGGGCCTACGCCAGCCAGGGGGTTGATCAATCCGCCTAATACGTGATAAAGCCCTGCATACTGATGGGTACTTTCGAGGGCTATGACATCCTTGGCGTCCTCTACCACGCAGACCAGCTTGGCGTTTCGTCGAGGATTGCTACATATTTTACAGATATCATCATCCGAGATGTTGCCACACTCTTTGCAGAACTTGACCCCCTTGCGCATCTCGATGATGGATTCGCCCAGTTTTTCGGCGGCTCCTTCGGATTGCTTTAGGATATGTAGGGCTAATCGGAGGGCGGTTTTTCGGCCAATGCCAGGCAAACTGGCCAACTCATTGACGGCGGCTTCTATTTTCTTGGATGGATACTCCATATACCTCTCAAATTACGAAAAATCCCCTAGAGTCCGCTTGAGTCCCCCCTGTTCGCGCCCTCTAGCCATCGCCAAATCAATCAACTCTGAAATCAGGTCTTGGTAGCTCAGTCCTGCGGCTTCCCACAGCTTGGGGTACATGCTAATGCTGGTAAAACCGGGGAGCGTATTGAGTTCATTGACATATACCGCTCCTTCTGCCGTCAAAAACATGTCTACCCTCGTCATGCCTTCACACTCCAAGGCTTGATACGCGCTCCTAGCAACCGAAACCAGCTTGGCCATCGTTTGGTCGTCTAGGCCCGGAGCAGGAATCAGTACTTCGGCCTCATCATCGCTCACGTACTTAGCTTCATAGGTATAAAAACCTTGACTCATGCCCACTTCGCCCACCGCCGTGGTGGCCAAGATCCCATTGCCCATCACCGCGCATTCTAGCTCACGGCCAGATATGGCTTCCTCCACGATTACCTTGCGGTCATAGCGAAAGGCTTCGGCCAAAGCCTGGTCAAACTCATCCTTGTTTTCTACCTTCTTCACCCCGACCGAAGAGCCCATGTTGGCTGGCTTGATGAAAAGAGGCAGCCCTAGTTCATTGACCAGGGCTACATAATCCACTGCATCCTTTTCGTGGTAGGCAAAGCAGCGGTAGGCAGCAGTCTGTAGATCCGCCTGAAGCAACAAGCGCTTGGCCACATCTTTGTCCATGCTCACAGAGGAACCTAATACATCTGGACCTACAAAAGGTAAGCTGAGATGCCGTAGGATGCCTTGCAGGCTACCATCCTCCCCAAAGGGACCGTGGGTGATTGGGAATACAACGTCAATCTTTGGAGGGGTAGCCACTCCGGTCAAGTAGGTAAAAGGACGACCTTCATACCCCGGCAGCAACGCGATGGCCTTGCCATTTTGCCAGATTTCTTCGTCTGGAGTAAAAGGCTGCAAAGCATTGTTGGGTAAATGCCACCAACGACCTTCCGCATCAATGCCAATTAGGGTTATTTCAAACTTTTCCTGGTCAATGGCGGCAAAAATATTGCGGGCAGAACGGATGGAAATTGCGTGTTCGGGAGATCTCCCTCCAAACATCAGCGCTAGCTGTATCTTCGACATAGACGTATACGACTATTTTGATCCTTACAGGACCACAAAGATAGGTGCTAGGCCAGATTTTTCAGAAGGAAATAAAAGAGATATCGAGAGCTTGAGATATGGGGAGATCGAGATCAACCCTCTTCACCTAAGCTCTTTTCGACATCATATTCTTTCCTTTTCTGACTTAAACAGGTGTACAGAAGAGAAGCGGTAACCGGGTAAGGAGGGAGTAGCTTTTTTCAAAAAAACCTTTTCCCGTAGCCCTTACCGCCATACCCCCATTTTTTCTGTACAAGTGCTTAGTTCCGCCTTTAAGACTACTCCTTCACCCAAACCCGAAAATGCGTCCCAGGCAAGGAGAACTTGTAGTTCCGGCCACCTTGTAGGGCTTCTTCCCAAGCAGCCGAGGGAGAACTCACCCCGTTGACGTGATCAAAGCCCTGGTTGCTACCGACCAGCTTCCACTTTCCTTCGGGAACATACACTTCGTCCCAGTCATGGGTTTCGCTACCCGTGTTGATCAAAACCATGATTTTACCTGCTACGACATATCCCAACTGATAAGGATTTACGGTATCTAGCCACACGTAATAGCCATCTGGAGAGGTCTCGGCGATGCGGAAGGCACTGCCGTATTCCTCACTTAGACGGAAGCGGTTCAATCCTCGCCAAAAGGCGTGCATGCCTAGGTAGTCACAGTGGCTGTCTTCGTCCTCTTTGGTTTTGCCTACATTCTCCCAGACAAACCGGTTCGCAGCTCGCATGTTGTAGGTATCACGCTTGCCATGCAGGTACACCTTGCTGCCATCGACCATGTGTTTGATGTCTTCTCTTAGCACTGCCAATCCTTTGGAGCGCATCATTTCGCTGCCTCCGTGGGTGACGATGGGGCCACAACTGGTATAGAGCAACAACGCTGCGATCTTGTAGCGATCCTCATGGACGCCATATCGTCCGTCCCAGTTGTTGAGGGCAAAACGGTCGGCCAAGGCCCAGTTGTCGTGGATATCTAAGTAACTGATGCCACTGTTGGGAGTATGGTCGTCTGGGAAAGTGCAGGTAATGGCCCGCTTGACGTTTTCATGCTCATGGTAATCTCCTCCGGCAAATCCATGATCTGGTCCCCAAGTATGAGGGGTGCTGGTAGGTCCCTTGAAGGCATTGCGTGCGTCGTCTTGGAAAAAGGTGATGGGAGAGTTGTGCTTGTACCAATCCCAACTGGGGTTGGCCTCAAAGTCGGGATCAAAGGAACCGATCCAAGGCTCTCCATAGATAATGATGTCTGGCCCCAAGGCGTAGCGAACTTTGCTGAGTGTCTGCCGGTCAATCTGACCCGCCAGGTCAATCCGGAATCCATCGATACCAAATTCGTCGATCCAGTGCTGGCACTGATCAATCAACCAACGCTGGACCATGGGCCGATTTTCGGTCTTGACTTCGTTGCCGTATTCGCCGATGTGCTCTAGGTTTTTGGTGCGGTAGTGGTATTGCTTGCCCAGCACATTCCAATGGAAGAAGTAGGGATCTTCATCCATGTTTTCGGCGGTGTGGTTGGGAACAATGTCAATAATCACCGCGATTCCTTCATCGTGAAAAGCCTGCACCAAGTCTCGAAACTGCTCCCTTTCCGCGCCTGGATCTGTATTTTTTTGTCGAAAGCGGGTCTCTACTGCGAAGCAGTGTGAAGTGCGATAGCCCCATTGATAGTTTTCTTCGGCGATTCCTTGCTCTTGCATAAAGGAATCGTTTTCAAAAGCTGGACGCCAGTTTTCGTCTGGGTAGTGGAGGAACTCCTGAACAGGCATCAGGTGGACTACGTTGACACCTAGGTCAACCAAATAATCAAAGCCAACTGGCTCTCCTTTGCTGTTTTTCAGGCCTTTTTTATAAAAAGCAGGCAGCGTTCCTTTTAGCTCATCGGAAACGGGTAGGTTGTCGGTGAAGTCTTGCACGTGGACCTCGTAAGAGATCACATCCTGCATGGGTGGCCGTCCTGCTGCTAAAGGAGTCGCAGGCTTGGTTTTCGCCGCCACCATGCATTTTCCCCAGGTATCGTCACTCACCCGGGCATAAGGGTCACTGACGTGAATGGGCAAGCTTTCATAAAAATGGCTTCCCGGTTCATCACCCGGACCATGTACCGTAAAGTCATACCAAGTACCCGTTAGATCACCTTCTAACTCTGCTTCCCATACCCCATCTGGATCACGGGACATGTCTAGACTCTGGTAGGCTTCTTGGTCACCCTTGTCTTTGTACAAGTAAAGTTTTACCACTTCAGCGCGGGGGGAAAAAACCCGAAAGACCGTTGCGGTTCCTGCCTCATTGACGTTGGCGCCTAGTTCTTTATCCGAATAAAGATCTCGAAACCAGCCATCAAAGGAACAATGATCCTTTAGTTGAGCCCCAGGCAGTTCTAAGTAGTAAACCCGCCGAATGTCCAATTTCTCCGCCGGTATGATCAAGGTCTCGTTGTCTAGATTGGGAAGAATGTCGGCAATGGGAATTTCTCGACCACGAAAATCCGTGAGTCGCCATTCTTTTGGATCTAAAGGGCGGTCGGTAGAGTAGGTACGGGCCCAGATTTTACCAGAGGCTCGGATTTCTGCTTGCAGCGTGGGAGGAGTCATATGAGAGAGAAAAACGTGGTTGCTTCCTTTTTCATTAGGGGTGTTGGCAGGAGGTTGAAGCCAAATTCCTTCATCGGAGCGAAATTTAAACTCTGCCCGGATGGGAACCACAGAAAAATCAGGATTTACTTTCATCAAGGTCCAAAGTCCATCCTCTTCGCGAGCGAGTTGCCATTCAGGATCCTCCATATCTGCACTCCAAGCCCGAAAGCTGCCGGTAACCACAATCCGGTTTAAGTCAGATATCTGATAAAAGTCTTCATCAAAAATAAACCAGGTCGTATCTCCTGCTTGCCAAAACCCATGCTGACGAGCAGAATCAGGGATGCTTTGAGCGGAGAGAAACAAATATGGCAAGCTGCATAGCCCCAGATAGAGTAGTAGCTTTTTCATGTTAACGAGCAGATTGAGTAGTAATCGAAGTAAGTTTCATCCTCAATCTAGCGAATATATCCACTCCCCTCTCAGGCTTTAGCCCTCCTAGCTAGCGCACCTTATAAGTTGGCCCTTCCTGAATCGGTACCATTAATCACCCTGAACTCTTTAACCCTCTTAACTCTCTTAACTCTCTTAACTCCCTTAACTCCCTTAACTCCCTTAACTCCCTTAACTCTTACCCACCTCTTCCCATTTTCCCTATGCTCCCAATTAAAACCGTAGCAGCTACGCCAATGGGATTTAACCACAGGTAAGATAAGACGGGAGTCCAACCATCATCTGCCCGGGTAAATGGCAGAAAAAAGGCCAGATCTTCAGGGCCTTCACAAGGGTGATACCAACTGCCCGCTAGCATCACCACGGCTAGACCTCCCAGCAATCCCCATAAGGCACTTTTTCCGCTGGCTTGAGGTACCCATAACAAGACGAATACGCCAAGAATGGGCCCATAGAAGTAGCTCCCCACTTCATTTACCAACTCTACGATAGACTCCGTTTCGCCAAAAACTAGCGCAGACAGAGTCGCCAATAAGCCCCAAGTAGCGGTGGAGACCCGTGCCGCTTTCAAGTAGTGGGCATCGTCTTTCGGTTTTCGATGCAGCCGTTGATACCAATCTATTACCGTAGAGGAGGCCAGAGAGTTCAGCATGCTATCAATGCTAGAAAGGGCTGCCGCCAAGATGGCGGCCACGATCAATCCCACAATGCCAATCGGCAAACTGGTCAGCACAAAGTAGGGAAGAACGTAATTGGTGTCATTGCGCGAGTCTTGGTCTTTGGCCTCTAGGCGGGTGATTTCTTCTTGACGCAAACGAGCCACCCGTCGATCTGCACGTTGAAATCGCTCACGAGCAGAAGCGTCACTAGGCTGCTCAGCTAAGGACCAAGCTGCTTCTCTCCTTTTTTCCTGCCAGATGACAAAATCTTCTTCAACCCTACTCTCTCCGCTGCTCTGCTCTACCTGATAAGTCTCAGGAATAAATAGCAAGGGCCGATCCGCGAATAAATAAAATACGTAGAGGTAGGCTCCTAACAGCAATATAAAGAACTGCATAGGCACCTTGACAATGGCTGACAAAAGCAGGGAGCTTCGTGCATCTGTGAGGGAGCGAGCGGTGAGGTAGCGCTGCACTTGGCTTTGATCTGCGCCAAAATAGCTGAGCATCAAGAAGAGGCCTGCCAATAGTCCCGACCACAAGTTGTATTTTTCTCCCGGGTCAAACTCTAGGTCTATGGTATTGAGCTTCCCTGCCGCACCCGCCAGATTAAGGGAGTCCTTGAAGTCGATCTCCTCTGGGAGCTGATAACTAATCCAGAAAAAGCAAAACACCAAGCCCACCAACATCAAGACCATTTGCTTCATGTCCGTGCGGATTACTCCCGCAATTCCTCCAAACATGGTGTAAATGGTTGCAGTAATGCCAATGATCACAATGGTCCAATCCAGGGGTACTTGCAGGATCAAGGCCAGCACATAAGCCGGGGCGGCAATGGTAATCCCCAACGAGGCTCCTCTGGATAATAGGAACATAAAACTGGTGCTCAGTCTTACGCGCAGGCCAAAGCGTCGCTCCAGAAGCTCGTAAGCCGTATAAGCTTTGCTGCGAATAAAAAACGGCACCAAGGTCCCAGACAGGATGATCATGGCAATGGGTAGACCTAGGTAGACTTGCAGGAAGCGCATATCTTCCATATATGCCTGCCCAGTGGTACCAATAAAAGTAATCGCGGAGGCCTGGGTTGCCATCACTGACAGCCCTGCCGCCCACCAAGACATATTTCGGCGGGCCAGCATCAGGCCCTCTAGATCTTGGGTCTGGCCATGATGACGCAACCCATCCCAGAGGGTATACACCAAAAACCCTAAAAGTATCAGCCAGTCTATCCAGTGCATGGTGCGCTACAGGTAAACCCTAGCTTTATCGTAGGGCCTACAAAGCTACGAATAAGCCTCCCTTAGCCAAGTATCTTTCTGGCGACGTTTTTTGCATCAGTTATGAAAGACCAATAAAGGCTTGCGACCGTATAGAGCCAGTTTACGGGTCATACCCCGATGGAAAAGTCGGTTAAAGAAGCTTCTACGATGGGTACTCACAGCGAGAATATCTACAGATTCCTCTTCTATGAACTGAGACATGACTTCTCCACTATCCCTTCCTCTCAGATAGAAAAACTTCAGGCCTTCAAAGCCTGTCTCTGTTTGGTAAAGCTGCTGAGCCGAATCAATGGCTTCAGCATCTAGCGCTGGTTCACTCTCCTTGCCAATGTGAAGCACCGATAGCTCTGCTTCAAGAGCCCTCGCCCAATTGCCCAGGGTAACGACTACCTTGTGGTCTTTTTCCTTCAAATCACTCGCGTATACTACCTGCTTAATCGCCGAAAAAGAGGTGCGCTCAGGAATGGCTAACAAGGGGATATCCACCTGCTCTATCACGCTAGAGGTCACGCTCCCGAGCATGCGATCAATGGGATTGTGGGCACCTTTGGTTCCCATGACGATCAGGTCAGGTTTAATTCTGCGGGAAGTTTCGGAGATGGCATCAGCTGGAAATCCTGCTTGTAGCAAGGGAGTCAGTTTGACTTTTTTTCCTGCCTCCTCTTCAATCCGAAGGTGATACTGCTCCATGCTGTTCAGGGCACGCTCCTCCTCTTCCTCCTGGATGGCTTGGATAATATCTGCCGGGGCCAACATGTCAGCCGTATGAGTGAGGCTGTATACGTGGAGGCAATAAATCTGTGCCTGCCAACGACTTGCCAAATGCAAGGCATAAGCAAAAGCTTCGTTAGCGGGTTCAGAAAAATCGGTGGGGAAAAGGATTTTTTTCATCTTGCTCGGCTTCTTCCTACCTGATTTAAACAAAAATTCACCAACGCCTCTCGACAGGAGTCATACATGGATATGACTTTACGCACTTGGACAGCAGAAATCGGGCTAGGGGCTATTAGTCTGAATTAAAGTGAGGTACTCTCTACCTCCGTACTCTTTTGCCCTCCTACCCTGAATTTTAGTCGCTACCAACGCATATCGAATCGATCTAGCTCCTCTACACACCTGGTCAGCAGGCTGATGCTGGCTTCTACATCGGCTTGATGGACCATTTCCACCACGGAGTGAATATGCCGGGTAGGGATAGACACACAGCCTACAATGGAACCACCTGCGGCTCGCTGTAAAGGCCCAGTATCCGTACCACCCCCAATAAGGATTTCTCGCTGGGTCGGTATGCCATGGCGCTGGGCGGTTTCTTCCATGTAGCGCACCATGCGGCTATCTGTGATCACCGATGAGTCTAGCACCTTGACCGCGGTTCCTCCTCCTAGCTGAGTTACTTTTTCATGCTCTTGGGCAGAAGGAAGATCATTGGCAATGGTGGTGTCTAAGCCAAAACCAAAATCTGGCTGAATGCGCTGGGTCGCAGTGGTAGCGCCACGCAATCCCACCTCCTCTTGTACGGTAAAAACAGCGTAGAAATCATGGGCGGGCTCTTTCAATTGACGGAGGGTTTCGATGAGAATAAAAACCGAAATCCGATTATCTAAGGACTTGGTACAAAAGGTATTTCCTACGCTGATAAAATCTCGCTCCCGGGTAGCTTTGTCGCCTACTTGAATGATCTCCCGTACCTTTTCTCCCGGCATGCCAAAATCAATGAAGTAATCCTTCAGCTTCGGGGCTTTGCCACGCTCTTCTGCCGTCATCAGGTGAATAGGTTTGGATCCCATCACTCCTAATAATGGCTCTTTCCCATGAACCCACACCCGTTGTGCCGTCAAAGTCTTGGGGTCAAAGCCACCTAAAGTCGTAAATCTAGCAAACCCTTGATCGTCAATATGAGTTATCATAAAAGAGATCTCGTCCATATGGGCCGCTGCCATGATTTTTTGCTCACCACGTCCTTTTTTAAGTGCGATGAGATTTCCCATGGGATCGACCTCTAGGTGGTCTACAAGTCCAGCGATTTCTCGTTGTACAATTTGCCTAATTGGCTCTTCTCCCCCTGGGGGTCCAGGAGTTACGCATAATTCTTGCAAGAGAGATTGGTTGAGAGTCATGGACATGGGCTTAAGTTGCGATTGAAATAAGGGGCTTGAAATAAGCTTTAATAAATGTTAAATTTTAGTTTGAATACAGTACAAACGCAAATAAAAATCCCAAACCCAAGCAGGAACACCTATGAAACAAATCATATACTTTCTCGCCTTGCTTTTGGGCTTCTCTCCAAGTTTAGCCCTCGCTGAAACCTCGGGGTTCATTTTTACCCATGATGCCCGCTCGGTAAAAATTGAGGTAGAGGTCCGACATAATGTGGTCTTGATTCCCTTGGTCATCAATGGCTCATTTGAGATGAACTTCATCTTGGATACCGGGGTTCGCACCACCATTCTCACCGAGCCTTTGCTGGCAAATTTTTTGGACCTAGATTCCATGCGTACCATCAAGGTCCGAGGCTTGGGTGATGGAGAACCCTTAGATGCCAAATTGGCCGACAACGTTTCCATCTCTCTACCTGGGGGAGTGGAAGGTCGTGGGTTCAATCTGCTGGTTTTGCCCGAAGGATTGGCCTCCTACTCAGAAATGTTTGGCAAACCCGTCTATGGGATCATCGGTTATGAGATCTTCAATCGCTTTGGCGTCGAGATCAATTACCAGCGGGAATACATCCGATTATGGGACCCATTCCGCATGCCCAAACTGAAACGCTGGGAGTCTATGCCCATGATTCTCCGCCGGGGTAAGCCCTACGTAGATGCTACCTTGGTAGATCATGAGGGCCAGGAATGGGAAAAAAAGTGGCTGATTGACACCGGGGCTAGCATGGCCGTTTCGCTTTTTGAAGACGACCTCAGCCTGCCTCATCCACATATAGAAGCCTTTTTAGGCAAAGGACTCAACGGCAATGTGTATGGCAAATTGGGCCGCTCTCCTGCTTTTAGGATTGGGGGGTTCGAAATGAACGAAGTCATAACCGGATTTCCAGACCCCAATGCTTTGGGCTTTAGCCATACCACCGATGAAGTCTGGTACGGAAACATTGGAGCCGAAGTCATATCTCGCTTTCGGGTATTTTTTGATTACCCCCATCGCATGGTTTACATCAAAAAAACCCCCGACCTTGACAGGGAATTTGAGTACAATGTGAGTGGTTTAGAAATTCTCACTGTGGGTAATCACTATGATACCTTTATCATCAGCTACGTGCGCCCTGGCTCCCCTGCTGAGCAAGCTGGCTTGATGGTCAACGATGAAGTATTGGGTGTAAACGGCCTATCGATCCAAGGCCAAGCCATCGATGAGGTATATGACTATCTAAGCAAGAAACCTGGCAAAACCCTCTATCTCAAGGTCAAACGTGGAGACCAAGTCCTCAAGAAACGATTCAGACTCAAAGCCGAAATTTAGTAGATATCGGCCCATTGGGAGGTCGGGATGCTCAATCGAAGCTCTCTTAAGTCTCGTTACCTCGTCGAAATAATTACGGGTTTTCCTCGCTCCGTCAACTTGATATGAACCTACCCAAGGTACTTGATGGGAGTAACCTGTAAATCTTTTTCTGCAGAAAAATGTAAAGCAAACTTGACATTTCAAGTTTTAGGCCCCACCTTTGTCAAGTACACTTTACATTTTTAACATGAATTCTACCGCAACTTCAGAACAAAACCGTCAGAAAACCCTGCGCATCCTTGCCTTTTCGACCTTGGCATGGACAGCCTCAGTGGCCTTAGTAGTTTTTGGACCTATGCTTTTTTGGCCAGACCAACCCACCATGGATTTGGTCATGATCCTGCTCAATCTGGGCTTAGGCATCGCCATGCTGTTGGTCAATCGCCGCTATATCCTGAACTTAGACGAATTGCAACGAAAGATCCAGTTGGAAGCCATGGCATGGGCACTTGGCTTAGCCGTAGTCGGGGGCCTAGCCTATTCCTTGCTAGACATCAGAAACGTGATCCCGTTTGACGCAGAGATCTCATTTCTGGTGATCGGTGTCTCCTTGACCTACCTCGGTGGCCTACTTTATGGACAATATCGCTACCGATGAAAAATCACCTTAAAACCTTGCGAGGGGAACGGGGATGGACCCAAGCCCACCTTGCCGAAGCACTAGACGTGAGTCGCCAAACGGTTAATGCCATTGAGAAAGGAAAGTTTGATCCCAGTTTGCCACTGGCCTTTCGAATTGCGCGGTTGTTTGACCTAAAAATCGAGGAAATTTTTTTCGACGAAGAAAATTCCTAATCAGCAGGCTAATGGTGGGGTTTTTGTAACTTTTACGAATAAAAACCTCGCCAGATTTAGCCTTTTATGCCACAGCTCTCTAACTCCCATCTTTTCCTTGCCGTTCACCTCAAAGGGGCCGAATTGGCCAGCATCACCCGCCAATCAGATCAAACCGAGTACCTTTGGCAAGCTGATCCTACCTATTGGGGGCGTCATGCTCCAGTATTGTTTCCCATCGTTGGGCGGCTAAAAAATGACACCTACCAGGCCCAAGGAAGGAGCTTCAGCATGAAGCAGCATGGCTTGGCCAGGAATAAAATGTTTGTATTGAGTGACAGCGGGGAAAATCACCTCCAATTTACGCTTGAGTCAGATGAGGAAACCTTGGCCCAATATCCTTATCCCTTCAAGCTTCACATTACTTACACCCTGCGGGGCAATGAGGTCGAGGTAGCTTATCGGGTTGAAAACATGGGGACGGAATCCATGCCATTTTCCATTGGTGCACATCCTGCCTTTAACTGCCCCATCGCCCATGACGAATCGTTTACCGACTATTACCTCCAGTTTGAACAAAAAGAAGATCGCCCGCGCCACCTTTTGAGCGATGGCCTCTATACTGGAGAAACCGAGCCCCTGTTGGAAGATCAGGACATTATCCCACTTACTGATGAATTATTTGCCAAAGACGCTTTGGTTTTGCATCAACCAGAATCTCGCTGGGTAGCCTTGAAGTCTAAGCAAAGTGAAAGGGCTGTTCGAATCAGCCTCACTGGATTTCCTTACCTAGGTCTTTGGACCAAGCCCGGTGCACCATTTGTCTGCCTGGAACCTTGGCAAGGATTGGCTGACTATGAAAACCACAGTGGTGACATCAAAGAGAAAGCTGGGATCATTATTCTGATGCCAGGACAAACTCACCAAGCCAGTTATACCATGACGTTTGAGTGATCTGAGGATATGCAGTCCATAAGCCCTTTGAGTGTTCCATAGGTATGGAAATGTCTCTAGCATAAGGGCTAGAGAAGGGCGTATCTCCAAAAGTTCCTACTTACTTTGAATTGCCGTAGAAATTCTGGTATTTCTATGGACATGGAAGAGTTAAATCAAGAGCGCTTTGAAGCCCTAGACATTTTCCGGGGCATGACCATTGGACTCATGATCGTGGTCAATACCCCGGGAAGTTGGTCTGA
>CAZFPQ010000155.1:0-16552 GCA_964521065.1 uncultured Bacteroidia bacterium
CGCTTTGGCGGTTCTCGTTTCCCAGTAACCGACCACAAGGTTCACCCGCTCACGGGAGATCTGTACATCACGTCCTATCCTTGGGATATATGGAGAATTTCCTACGGCGGGAATGTCAAGCCCACCGCCGTATTAGAACAGGACCAGTACTATGGGCCCTCTCCTTTAACCGTGCAGTTTTCGGCAGAGAACTCTAGTGACCAAAACGGAGACCCATTGACCTACATTTGGGATTTTGGGGATGGCAACAGCAGCGAAGAAATAGCCCCTACCCATACCTTTAGGGCCACTAGCAGTGATCCACAAAAATTCACCGTGCTGCTGACCGTGACAGATACTGCGGGAGCTAGTCAGCAGGTTAGTCAAGTCATTTCTCTGAACAATACCCCTCCTGAAGTCAGGATCAAGAGCATTGAGCCAGGATTTACTTATTCGGTCAAGGTCCCTCTAAATCTTCCCTTGGAAGCGGAGGTAAGCGATGCAGAGCATGGCGAAGAGGAATTGTATTACCAGTGGCAAACCATTTTACACCATAACAGCCATACCCACCCAGAAGCCATCCTGACCAGTCCAAAATCGGAAACTCTGGTTACCCCCATCGGCTGCGACGAGGTCGAGACCTACTATTATCGCATCAAATTGGAGGTAGAAGATGCCGCAGGACTGCGGAGTTCAGATGAAGTGATCATCCTTCCAGATTGCAGCCCTGCCGTAGAGTGGGGATTACTCAAGGCGAATCCTGCCGAAGCCAACATCGAGCTCAGTTGGGAGACCTTATTTGAAGAAGGCACCCGCTATTTTGAGGTAGAAAGGTCGGTTGACAGTGGGCGAACGTATCAGGTTCTGGGAGAAGTTATCGCTTCGGCGACCCGCGCAGAGCCCACCTCTTATCAGTTCACGGACGATGATCCCTTTGAGGGCCCTGCTATTTATCGCATCAAATTGTATGAAGAAGGCATAAAGTATGAATATGCTCCTCTTCTAGAGACAGAATGGACAATATTTGGCAAAGTAGCCCTCTTTCCCAATCCAGCCAACGATTTTATACTGGTCCAATTGAATGACATCCCAGAACGGGCCCAACTGCTCATCAGTGATCGGATGGGGCGGGTGCTGCTCCGTACCCAATGGGTGGCTGGCCAAGAAGGGCGTCACCGCCTCAACCTAGGGAGTGTACCCCCTGGAATGTATCACTATCGACTTGAAAATGGCGTAAGAGTCGCCACGGGAACATTGATTATCGAGTAAATTCCTTGCCATGGTACGTGGATTCATCGCTAAGTTCTGGTTCATATTCAGCTTTTGTAGCCCTCTCTACCTTGGAGCTCAGTTTCCCCAAGGATTTACCCATGAGACCATCATCGAAGGTCGCCAACAAATCAACGGAGTCACCTTTGACGCCAATGGAAGGCTGTACTTTTGGGAAAAGCATGGCGCAGTTTTCATCGTAGAAGATGGGCAAATGCTCACTACCCCTTTGTTAGATATCCGTAATGAAGTTGCCAACTGGCGAGACCATGGCCTACTAGGCTTCGCTTTAGATCCTGGCTTTTTGAATAACGGCTACATCTACGCTTTATACGTGGTAGACCGCTATGCCCTTTTTCATCTTGATGATCCAGATTACGATCCTCACTTTAGTGAGGAGTTTGCAGCTACCATCGGTCGAGTGACGAGATTTACAGCTGATCCAGCTACCAACTTCACCACCCTTATCCCTAATAGCCGCAAAGTTTTGCTCGGAGAAACCCCGCAAACGGGTATTCCCATCTTACACGAATCGCATGGAGTTGGCAGCCTGGTATTTGGCACGGACGGCACCCTACTCATTTCAGCGGGTGATGCTGCATCCTACTTGGGCATTGATACTGGGGGCGAAGAAGGGGGAGCATATATCACCCAGGCCCTGGCCGACGGAATCATTCGGCCTAAAGAAGATGTAGGCGCTTTTCGCGCCCAACTCATAGATTGCCACAATGGCAAGCTGCTACGCATAGATCCTCAAACGGGGGATGGCTTGCCAAGTAATCCCTTTTATGATTCCGATGCACCTCGAGCACCTCGCTCTAGGGTTTGGACTTTGGGACTTCGTAATCCCTTTCGCTTTGCCCTGCTGCCCGAAACGGGAAGCCACGACCCTGCTGATGGCGATCCGGGTGTATTCATGGTTGGGGATGTAGGTTTTACCCGCTGGGAAGAATTGACCCGCATCGGGCAAGGGGGATTGAATGGCGGCTGGCCTTACTACGAAGGATTGCGCCATCACCCTTATTTTTGGGGCAAGCGGACTTTCAATCTAGACGCTCCCAATCCCTGGTATGATGGGGGAGACTGCGACGAACCCTTTTTGGCGTTTCAAGATTTGATGCAGCAACCCAACGCCCAGGGAAACTATCAGTATGCTCATTCTTGCCGCCCGGGAGTGCCTTTGCCTGATAGCTTGCCGACCTTCGTGCACCACCCTCCCGAAATGGATTGGGGAAATCAATACCTGGAGCCTGAGGTGGTTCGCACCACCCGCTTTAATGCCCAAGGTCAACTGGAATTGGTCAGGATATCCGAAACAGACGCCCCCATTCGAGGAGAGGAATTCAATGGATTTTCTATTACTGGAGGGGTGGTTTACGACCAGGAAAACTGGCCTGAAGAATACCGTGGCAAGTATCTAATGGCGGATTACAACGCCAAATGGTTTAAGTCCGTTACCCTGGACAGTACACAAGAAGTAGAGGCGATCGACCACTTTGGTAAGGCTCCGTATTTTGTGACAGGCCTGGCAGTAAGCCCCTCGGATGGTTGTTTGTACTATGCTGCTTACGCCCCGCGAGTTTGCCGGATTTGCTATGGGGGCAATGTAGCCCCCCAAGCCCGGATTCAGGCAGATACATTGTACGGCCCAAGCCCACTGCGCGTCTCCTTTTCTGCTGATTCATCTTTTGATCCCAACGGAGACCCTTTGACTTTTCAGTGGGACTTAGGAGATGGCATCTGGGTAAATGGGTCAGAAATTAGCCATCTCTTTGAAAGTGCTGGATCCGACCCAGAGGCGTTTACTGTCACCCTGCGGGCCATTGATACCGAGGGAGCCGTAGGTCAAAGCAGTCAGATCATTTCATTGAACAATACGCCCCCACAGGTCAATATCAACTCCATTGAGGAGGGATATCGCTATCCGCTCGATGATGTCAGCGTTCTGGAATTGGATGCATTGGTTATAGATCAAGAGCATACAGAACAGGATCTCAGCTATCAATGGCAAACCATTCTGCATCACAATGACCACACCCATCCCGAAGGATTGGACAGCCGCTCGCAGACAGCAGTACGCATCACACCTGTAGGCTGTGGCACCGAGCAGTATTACTATAGAATTCGCTTGGAGGTAACTGATGCCCATGGTTTAACCGGAGTTGATGAACGCTACTTGTATCCAGATTGTCCTGAGTTTATCCGTTGGGGTGAGTTGTTTGCACAGAGTAGTCAGGCTGGAGTGAGTTTACTATGGGAAACCGAGTTGGAGATCAATACTCGGCGCTTTGAGGTCCAACGGAGCGTAGACGGGGGAGGCATATGGCTTTCGGTCGGGTATGTGGAAGCGGCTGACTTTAGCGTATTGCCTATCAGCTACAGCTGGCAAGATCGTGCACCCTATGCAGGTGAGGCTCGCTACCGCCTGCGTTTGATTGAAGCCAGTGGGCAAGCTTCGCTTTCCTCCGAGGTAATGGTCAATTGGGATGCCCCTCAAAACATGAGTTTGTATCCCAATCCCCTCAAGGACGAAGCAACCGTGGTGTTGGGTGCGATTGCGGGAGAGGCCGTACTCAACATCTCAGACCTCAGCGGTCGCAGTCTCTACCGCCAAGGCTGGGATGAAGGTGAGCATTTTGCCCAAAGCATCGATCTGGGCTTTCTCCCAATTGGGGTTTACATCTACACCATTAAGAATGGGGAAAGACAGATCCAGGGTAAGCTGATCAAGGAATAAATCGACTTAGGGGTTCAGAGTATCGAATTCCCAAGCAAGTGGACAGAAGAAAAACGGTAATCGGGGTAAGGAGCTAGGGGGTACGTAGTTTTTTACATACAAAACCATAGCCCGTACCGCCATACCCCGATTGCTTCAGTCCAAGTACTCAATTTCGACGGCTACGCCCTTTTTCGCGAATCTCACGGCGGTCTTCACGCCGCTCACGGCTATCTTCCATGGACTCTCGTTTATCCTCCTGAATCTCTGCTTTGGTGGCAGCAATGTCTTGCTCCATGGTGCCACCAAATTCGCGCACCAAGGCCATCGTTCCCAAGGCCCTTTCCTTAAGGGAGGGTTCAAAGGAAAACGTGAAAGCCTGGAGGGTTGCACGTATTTCCTTCTGGCGATTGGTGCGAGCAATTTGCTTGTTTAGGTCATTGCGATCGTCCATGG
The DNA here is from genome assembly GCA_964521065.1 of uncultured Bacteroidia bacterium. GTDB lineage: Bacteria > Bacteroidota > Bacteroidia > J057 > J057 > CAYVAP01. The sequence continues at coordinate 4,421 of CAZFPQ010000155.1, forward strand.
CGTCTCGCTGATCATCTCTTTGATCCCTTCGATCATCCCTTAGGTCTCGAGCGTCTCCGAGGTCTTGCTCGGGGGTTCGCCGGTCTACTTTACTTCGATTGGTTTCACGCTGAGAGCCAGTTACTTCCTTGCGGCTCTGTACCACCTCTCGCTGATCTTGAGTGATCTTATTTTCACTCTGCTGAATCTCACGCTGCATATCGTTTAGAAGGGCCGTTCGCAACGCGTTGACAGCCGTATCATCTTTGTCCGAAAAGGCCTTTTCAAACTGGGTTAGACGGGCTTTAAATGCCTCAAGCTCCTGGATATCTCGTTCGAGTTGGGCTTGATTTTGGGCCATGGCCTGCTGATTTTGAGTGGCTTCGGCCACGTTTCTTCGTCCCTGAGCAAACATCATTTCGCCACTCAAGGAACATATCAAAATAAGAAGGAGGAAATTTTTCATTGGGGTGTATGGATGTTAAAGTGTTATCGCTGTTCTTTCATAAAAGCTCGGATATTTGCTTGCCGCTCTTTTACCCGGGCTTTGTAAACCTTGTATTGCTCTTTACTCAAAAGGGCTTTGACACGACTATCTCGTCCTTTGACCAGGGTTTTGAGGATTTTGGTGTTGGTCTGGGGAGAAAAGTTTGTGGCCCTCAAGGCCACCAGCCCAATAAAAAAATCCGTCATGATAAACCTAAATTCAGGCTTATCCTGCTCAGAAAGATTAAGATCGGAGATAAACTGACCTACATTTTCTACAATCTCCTGCTTCTGTTCAGGTGAGAGGACCTCTTGTGCAGAAGTTGTGTAGATGGCTGCTGTCATTAAAAAAAAGAAGGGAATCAGGCGTTTCATAAAGTTCATGGGTTAGATTTCTGTTATGTTGAATGGGAATTGAACTCGTTCAAAAGTAGGAGCAGGAGTGAGCGAGAAATGTCAACATTTGTTGAAAAATGACTTCGCTTCCGTTTGTCATATTGGTCAACACTCCTTCCCCATAGGAAAAGGCTATCTTGCGCCTATCCCAGGGCTTCTATGGCTACACTCAGTTCCTAATGCTATGCATTCACTCCGATCGACATTGTATGACTATCGCTTTGAAATGCTAGCCCTCTTGCTCACAGGGCTTATTTTCGGGGGAGGCATTGCTCCCAGAACGCTGTTTGAGGATGTAGTGATACCCGTGATCATCTTCCTTTCGGCCTCTCTTTCCGCCATCATTGTTCAGCATCGCAAACTACTCCTTCGAATCGTCTTTTGGGTCTTCGCCGCTCTGGCCTTTTGCTTGATGCTACTTAGGCTTTTTACGGACTTCTATCTTCATGTAAGGGTTCCATCTTTGCTGATCTTCATTCTGTTTTTTGCCATTCTGAGCTATGAGGTTTTCCGTCAAATGCTGGGTGAAAAGCACATTACCCACAGCATTATTTTTGCGGCATTTGACTGCTATCTATTGCTCGGCATGCTAGGGGCCATGTTGTTTTCTCTTTTGATAGTCTTAGACCCAGGAGCATTTGCCAGTGTAGATCCAGGGGACCATCTATTCAACAAAATGAGTTACTTCAGCTTCATCACCTTGACCTCTATCGGGTATGGAGATATCAGCCCTACCTCTACCTTATCTGAAAAGTTCACTGCACTTTATGGCCTAATAGGTCACTTTTATTCGGTCGTGATCGTAGGCATCATCGTTGGGAAATACGTTGCGGTCAGGAATGATTCGGAAAATACATAGCATAGATCCAGAGTTTGACATTAAGTAAGGTCCTTGGAGATCTTCAATCCTTCTTTCTTCAGTCCATAGTTTGGTAATCAAATGGGCAAATGTTTTTCTAAAAATACGTGGGTACCATAAGGCATAGACAGAGAAAGCAAGTGAAATGAACATCTCCAGAAGTGAGTTGAACTCACTCCCAATTGAAGGGATCTAGCTTTGAGCCGTCCAGTCTCGTTGGCTTCACCCGTCGGAACCAAGCCAGCTATGGCTAGCAATGTAGCTGTATGTCCTCGTGCTCCTCAACAGAGGACGCCTCGACTAAAGGGGTCACCCTAGCAGAGCTGCTGCTAGGTCACTAGAATGTGTTTACTCTTAGGGTTTTCTTTCCAGTCGCATCAACATTACTCAAAAGAAAAAGAGACAGTCCCGCACCAGGACCGTCCCTTTTTTTCATGTTTTCCGTACCATTCTAATCCCCTATCGAATGACAATCTTATCAAGCGTCGCCTTCGAACGGCTATACCAATCTGTTTGCTCAATTCCAGAACTACGCACCCAGGTTCTAAATTGAGGATAGCTGGTCCGGATTTCCACTTTTTCTTTGGGATAATCAAATGGAGCGGGAAAGTGCATGCCCCATGGATATCCATAGGTATCTACATACGTGGTCCCTTGCCCACTGACATCCCCTTCGGTATCAAACAGGCTGTCGTTTACTAGATCTGTAGCAGCATAGCCCATCAAGTGAATTTCATAGCCACGATCTCCTCTGGTGGTAATAAATGGATTGATGGTGCCAACGTCTGCAATGGGATCGGTGAAGGTGACCTTAACCACGATATCGACAGGATCTTTGGTACCGACTCCGTCTTCTCCGGTATTGACAAAGTGTCCAACAGGTACCCCAAAATTACCGTGTGCGTTGTCTGTGACCATGATCACCGCTTTGGTTTGACCACTTTCGCAGCCGTTGGCCTCTGTAGTAATGGTCGTGGTGGTGGTACCGGTGACGCTGGCCACCTGTCCAGGCGTAACGCCGTCTAACTGCACCCCAAAGCCAGTTTTGAACCCAGCCCCTAAGGCACGGAGTTTGAAATTCATGGTGATCCAATGGACTTGGTTGTTGGTATCGCGGGCAACCTCATAGTTATAGCCCATGACCACATCATTGAAGTCATAATCGCCTCGCTTAGGCCAGAAGTCCTCAAAGGCGTAGCTTCCGTAGCTGATTCGGTCTGGCGTGTAGGTCGCATAGGCTACATCCCCATCAGCTGGGTAATCATCATTTCCATTTGGAATGCCATCTCCATCTTGATCTACAAAAGGTGATTCGGCTCTGACGCAACCAGATCCATCGTTGTTGCTCGTAGACTCGCCCACCAATTGTAAAGTTACACTGGTAGGATTGCCGCTGGCATCTAGATCGGCTCTGTAGATATTGCCAGTGGCATTTTGGCTAAAAAACAGTTCTCCCGAACTGATGCACCATACCGCCCCAAAAGCACTGGGGTTACCAATAGAACTGCTGAAATCGCCTAAGTCCTCGATGGTATTTGCTTTGTGGTCAATGACCAGAATATGGCCTATTTGATTGACTGTGTAGAACTTGTCAAACTCTTCATTGTAGGCAATGTCATGCACCCCTGTATTCACAGAATTCAAGGGAGTAAGGGTGGTTTCAAACCCCGTTAGTGGTAAGCTGTCAATGTCTACCCTGCCAAGTTGGTAACCATTAATGCTGTATAAGTTGCCCTCCAAATCAAAGTCTGCCTTGTAATGGCCTCCGGAGTATGATCCTGAAGATGAGGTGATGACGCCAAGGTCTGTTTCTTGCCCATTGGGGTTCAAGCGCCAAAGATTCATCACCGATCCGTTTTTCTTCAGGCCATAGATCATGCCGTCTTCATCGTTGTATCCGATGCCATTGTAATTGCTGGAGGCGGCTCCTAGGGTGACATAGGTACCCGATACCACGTCCAACTTTTTCAGCTGGTTTCCAATTACTTGGTAAAATGAAGGATCACAGCCAAAAGTGGTATCTACTGCCATTTTATAAGAGGCTCCCACCTCTGGTAGGGGAGCACTTCCCCACTGATGTTCAATGGTAGTCCCATTCAGTTCCAAGCGCTGGGATCTGACCAAATCGAGGTAGGGAGTGAAACCATACAAAGCCTTTTGATGGGTAGACACCTCCACAGTGGTCCTATAGTATCCATTTTCATCGGTTAGGCCGGTAGCAATCATGGTTCCGCCTTCTTCAGGTGGTGAAGAATACAGATAAAAGCGAATTCTGTACATAGGAAGTCCGTCTTCATCGAGGGCTTGAATGGCCACGTTCTGCTTATAAGACATACTGAAGTCAAAGCCAGCTGGGACTTCATCTTCTCCCAACACCTCATCAGGGGGAGGAATTTCAATGGGCTTCAAACAAGCCGCCAGTGTGATAAGAACCGTTGCGGTCAGCAGGGTAATAAACTTTCTCATATCCTTGTTAGGTTGGAGTAGAATCCACCACAAAGATGTGTCTGCTACGAAAATATAAATAATTTAAATAATGAATATTCTTTCACAACAAAGACCTCGACACTATTCTTCTGACCTTGATCTATGAGCTTTGCATGGAAGAAGCGGATGGTCCCAAGGGTGAATAAATGGGACTTCCTTATGCTTCGATGCGATCGTCTGCACACATTGTATTGCACTGTTCTCAAAAGAGACTTTTTTCATGCTAAAATTGGGGGCAATCCAGCGTTCCCAACTTTGATTATATGAGTGTCTTAGTATACCCACAGTCAGTCTACAACGGCGGAAATGATGTTTTCGGGTGTTAGGTAGCTGGAACCCCTACCCATTTATTTTTCTTAGTCCTCGTACCGCGCGGCATCGTAGCTTACCCGCATCGGATCATCTAATGCCATGATCACGGGCTCCAGGTCCCTGGGGCCGGGTTGGCTATAGTTCACTCCTGGCGTAGGGGTGGTCCCGGGTCCGCCGGGGTTGTAAAAAGGCGTATAGCCCCCCTCCAGACTGGGAATCTCCAAGAAGGTAATGTTACGTGCAGCGTCCTCATCTCCTTTCAGAATGATGTCGATATAGTTGTCCCGATCCTCCACATAACACTCATCATAGGAATCCTGCACCACTCCCAAATCAGACAGTCCAATCACGCGCAAAGTTCCGCCTTGTACCTGAAAATTTTGACCGACCTTATCGATGAGAACCGTATCACCATTTTCTCCCAAAGCGTGGATGATGAAATGTCGCTCAAAGTCGGTCGGTTTAACCCCACGAACCCCGTCAGGCGAAAAGCCCCCTGTAGTAAGCATGCGTAAGCGAAAATCACCCCCTCCGTAGTGGGCAAACTCGTCATTGGGCACAAAATTATTTCCCCATGGAAAGCCTGCCAGGCCTTCACCGGGAGCCTTGTCGCCACAGTAGTTGAGCTTGGCTCCGACTAGACGTGGTCCTTGGTTTTCGTCATAAGGGCTGTTGGTGGTTTCCCAGGACATCCCTACCGCACTTACGATCTGCTGGTTGGGGCCGATAAGCCTGATGGGCGTCCCGTCGTCCACGATTTCTACCCGCACCGGAAAACGGGAGTTGGGGTCGGTACTGGGAAGTCGGTTGCAAACCTCACCAAAGAGCACCACACAGTTTCGTTCGTTGTACTCGTAGTTGGGCACCATGCCCGCAAACAACGGAAAGACTATCTCTCCTGTATTCAGGGTGATTTGAAAGTCCTCGGGATGTACATCTGCTGATAGTACCGGCCAACTGAACACAACAGGTTGTCCATCAAAGCCTAAAGCCCCATCTTTCAGAATACTGTAATCAACTTCTCCACGGTAAAAGGTTGACACAGCAGGTGACAGGGTAAGTTGACTGGGGGGCGCGCCTTCAGGGCAGTTCATGTCATCGAGCCAGGCAGCTCCTGCTGCAAGCGCGTTCTCTTTGGTCAACTCGTCAAAATCAACTTCAATGATATCCGCGAAGCCCACTCCGGCTGAGAGAATCTTGGCTTCCACCGACCAGTAATCCGCAGCGGCCAGATTGCTGTTGTGCAAAATCCCTTCGGCACGCTCGGCAATGCATCCGGTAAGTAATAGGCTGATCCCCAGGACAAGCCCAATGGTGTATGTCTTCATAAGGGTAGGTGATTTCATCTTTGGAAGAACGTATAGCTCAGGTTAATGCCAATGGTAGACCTAATAGGTCCAGGGATGTTGTAAATGCTCCCTGTGTTCTCAAACACGCGGCTCATTCCCACATTATTGGGAATATAATTGAGGCCGAGCCAAGGGATGAGCGAGACATTGCTGAGAGCATTGTCTTTTTTACGCCAAGGTGTCCAGTCATAGCCTGCAAATACGCCATACTGCCAATGTGTATCATTCAAGATTTCGTCCAGATTACCGTCCTCTTCCAATTTACGCCATTGGTGCTCTATGTTGAGGCCGTAGAAGAAGTTCCGCAGCCTCGACTCAGGTTTGAATTGCCGGGAAAGTTGGATGCGTATCCAGCTAGGGGTTTCCTTGATACCGGTCTCTTCGTAGATATCTCGAAAACGGTTGGGATATTGAACGAAGGCTAGAGAGAGCTTGTACTGAGAAAACTGAGCCGATGCCAAGGCACTCCAGCCTCCAGGAGTGGTATAGGCCAGTAAATCGGTTTGTAGAGAGAGCTGTACTTTGGGTAATGCTTCTTGAGCTGATACCGATTGATGTACCATAAGTACCAGCAAAACCGGCAGTAAGATTTTTTTCGGCATGGGTGTTTTGAGTATACCCCAAAAGTATGATCGAGAGGCAAAAAATATCCTCTACATATGTTGAGGTTTTTTAGCAAAAAGCGGAAATTCTGCTTTCGCTCAACTATGATAGGCCAGCCACGCCTATCTTACCCGAAAGCCGCGTGTGCCTTTTTGAAAGATTCGTCGGTATGCAAAGGTTCTTTCTTCAAATATGTCGGGCATATACTCGATCTCTTCGACTGTGAGGTTTTCTCCATGGCCTCGGATGAAGGCTTCAAGTGGAGATTTCATCTCCATAAAGACTTAATCAACTAGGGAATAAAAGATCAAAAATTTAGGCCCCTCATTTCTTCTTGCGAATCCGACTTAACTGGGTAGGCGTAATCCCAATCATGGAAGCAATCAGTCGCAGGGGCAGTCTATTCAATAGCTTAGGGTTGTTTTCCAAAATAAATTGATACCGATCCTTGGCCGAACCGATCTGATACAACATCAGCCACTTTCCTAACTCCACCGTCCTATCGGCTGTATATTCTCTCACCATGATATTGAGGGCCAGGTTGGTTTCTAGCAAGGATTTCACCCGGGCGTGCGAGGCAACCATGACAACAGATGCCTCCTTGAATCTGATGGCAATGGGAGTCTCCTCCCCACTCCGCGCACTGATGAAATCTAAAAGAAAATGACCGGTAGGAAGGAGGCGTCCCAGGCTTTCCTCCCCATTATGCTTCACAATAATGATTTGGGCACTACCAGAACATATAAATCCTACCTCCTTGGCAAGGGTATATGCTTCCTTGAAGACCTCCCCCTTTGCATAAGTTCTTTCGTCAAAAACATCAAGGATCTCAGCAATCTCTTCTGCTTTGGGATTCTTCACCTGAGATCGGAGGAAAGCTTCGAGGGGAGACATCATACAACAAAGGCTTAAGGAGCTTAGGCTTAAAGTTAGCCATCAAGCAGTTAAGGTACCCACTTTTTGCGTATACCCATTCTTACCAAGGTGGACATCCTGATTCCTTAACTACTTTACTTTCGTCCAAACGCATATGTATTTACCTTTAGAGGCTGTTTAGGTGTTGAGTTTACGGCCAAAACTTGTCTTTATTGAACCTGACTGCGCTGATTTTTCTCGAAATAGCCCGCTATTCCTCAAAAAATCTGCTTGTCAGAACCCATAAATCCAGCGTTTGGGCTCGAAATACCAAAACCGAAACAGCCTCTTAGGAGCCCCTCTGATATCCTAGGAGGCCTTAGATCTTTTACCCAAGCAAACCACCCTTGAGCAGGAGACTTGACAGAAATAGAACTTTCTACCCAAGTCATCCCTCATCCTACTCCCATGAACCCATTCCTCGCCACCTATCGTGTCCAACTGCGCTCTGAATTTCCTTTTTCTGCCCTCCAAGCACGCTTGGCCTATCTGGCTCGACTGGGCATCAGCACCATCTATGCTTCCCCCATCTTGGCTTCTAGAAAGGGAAGCTCCCATGGCTATGATGGCATCGACCCCAGCTTGGTTGACCCTGAGCTTGGTGGACAGGCGGACTGGGAAAAACTCCAAACAGAATTAAAACAGCAAGGGCTGACTTGGCTTCAAGACATCGTCCCCAACCACCTAGCTTATAGCCCTGAGAATGCCTGGCTCAGGGATATTTTCTTACTGGGGCCTCTGTCTCAGTACTACTCATACTTTGACGTGGACTGGGAGCATCCCAATCCGGAATTGAGCGGACGCTTGATGTTGCCCGTTTTGGGACAAAGCATAGAAGAGGTGATTGAAGCGGGGCAAATTTCCCTCATGTGGGAAGAAGATCACTTGGCACTGGTCTATTTTGAACATCGCTATCCGATGGCCTTGGCCACCTACCCCTTTGTGCTGACACAGTCTGAGGCATTCCCCTGGCTGTCAAAGGAAGAAGGCAAACTACAAGCGGCCATCGCGGAAAAGAAACCCTCCTTGCTCCGCGCCTACCAACAAAAGATCACACAGCAATACCGAACAGACTCCGCTTTTGCGGCCTACTTCGACGCTCAGGTTGAACGCATCAACCACAATTCTCTAGACTTAAAACAGCTACTAGATTTACAGTTTTTTACTTTTGAATACTGGCCTCTGACGGACACCATCATCAATTACCGCCGTTTTTTCACGGTGAATGACCTCATCTGCCTCAACATGCAACATGAAGAGGTCTTTGACCAGTATCACCAATGGATCAAGCAAGAAGCCTCACAGGGCCGAATTCAAGGGCTGCGCATCGATCACATTGATGGGCTGCAAGCACCTGGTCCTTACCTGGATCGCGTAGGTCAAATGCTAGGAAACTCAGTCGGAGTATGGGTAGAAAAAATATTGGAACAGGAGGAAGAACTCCCGGCAGAATGGCCAACCGCAGGAAGCACGGGATATGAGTTCTTATCTCGGGTCAATAAGCTCTTGACCTACGGTCCAGGTTTGCCACCCATGGAGCAGCTGTATCAATCCTTGCTTGGCGAAAAGCAAGACTTAACAGAAATCATTTATCGCAACAAGCGCCTGATGTTACATCGCCATTTGGTTGGCGAATGGGACAACCTGTTTCGCTTACTGAATCACCTGGACCTAGTCCCATCGAAAGTCAAAAAAGACTGGGGAGACGAGTCTATCCGACGCTTTATCGGGGAGTTTCTCCTGGCTATGCCTGTCTACCGCATTTATGCTCAACATTTTCCCCTGACCGGCGCAGATCGAGACGTAATTGAGGCGGCGCTCAAGGCAGTAGCCAAGAGAAAGCCCATTTTGGCCAAACAGGTAGCGTGGTTTCAGCAACGCTGGATAGAAAATCGCTTTGACAGCCCTGCACAAAAAGAAGCGGGCTTACACTTTCTTCAACGCATGGTCCAGTTCAGCGGCCCCTTGATGGCCAAAGGGCTAGAAGACACTACCTTCTACACCTATTTGCGCTTCCTTGCCCACAATGAAGTTGGGGAAGATCCACACATTTTTTCTTCCAGCAAAAGTCAGTTTCACGCTTTTATGCGGACACGAGCCAAGCAAGGTCTCCCGATGAATGCCCTCTCTACCCACGACACCAAGCGGGGAGAAGATGCCCGGGCTCGCCTTCTGGTATTGAGCGAAATGCCCCAAGCTTGGGCCAGTAAGGTACACACCTGGGAGACCATTAGAGGTCAGCAAGACCTTAGCGCCAATGATGCCTACTTGGTCTATCAGACTTTACTTGGAGCTTGGCCCATGGATGGGCAAGTCGGACCATCATTCGAGTCTCGGGTCCATGCCTATCTGGAAAAGGCCTTACGCGAAGCAAAAGTTAAGACCCAATGGGGTAATCCCAACTCCACTTATGAACACTTAGCCAAGCAGTTGGCTAGCGATTTCATCGATCCTGAGGGTCCTTATCGCTCTTCTTTCGAAGAGGTCTTTGACATGCTCCGCGATCATGGCATCATCAATAGCTTGAGTCAAGTGCTGCTCAAAAATACCTGCCCAGGCCTACCTGATCTATATCAAGGCTGTGAGAACTGGAATCTCAGCTTAGTCGATCCAGACAACCGACGCCCTGTAGACTATGAAGGCCTTGAGAAACAGATGGCGAGCATCGACAAATGGAACCAGGAGAAAAGCCTTCTCAAAAAGCTCTGGAAACACCGAGAAGAAGGGCAAATCAAACTCTGGCTCACCCGAGCAAGTTTGTTGGCCCGCCAGCAATTTCCTGAATTATTTACCGAGGGTGAATATATTCCCCTGGAAGTGCAAGGCAAGCGAGCAGAGCACCTGATGGCCTATGCCCGCCGTTGTGGTCGACAGTATGCCGTGGTGGTACTGCCACTCTACCCTTTGACCTTAAGCCAAGGTAAAGCCAAGCATTTGCTGAACCTAGATTGGGGAGACACCCAGGTCCTCCTTCCCCCCTTGGCACCGCATGATTGGCAAGATCAGCTTACAGGGCACTCAATCTCTACATGGCAACACCTACAGCTCTCCGAGGTCTTGACCCAAGGCCCTTGGGCCTTACTTACAGGGGAGCGCCCTTCACAACCTCGGCAGGCAGGGGTATTGATGCATATCAGTTCTCTTCCTACCGCCTATGGCATAGGGGATTTAGGCCCCACTGCCCATCGTTTTATAGACTGGCTTTACGAAACTGGGCAACAACTCTGGCAAGTCCTACCCCTTAATTCTACCCAGGGGTCTACCGACTACTCCCCTTACGCCTCGGATTCAGCTATGGCCGGCAACGGCCTATTCATCAGCCCTGAGTTGCTAGAAACTGAGGGATTGCTCAGGCTAGAAGAACTGAGTGGCTATTGGCTAGAAGTGGAAGGCCCCGTGGCTTTCGCGGAGGTAGAGACTCGAAAGAAAATCCTGGTTGACCTTGCTTTTCAACGTTTCCTCTCCCGCAACGAAACTGACGAGTTCGAGGAATTTTGTACCGAACAGGCCTTCTGGTTAACAGATTTCGCTCTGTATCGCGTCATCAAGCGACAGCAAAAAGGGAAGCCTTGGTACCAATGGCCCGCTAAGCTGAAGCGCCGTGAAGAGGAGCGACTGACTAAGTTCAAGCAAAAGTGGGCGCAAGAGATCCGCAGGGAGCAGTTTGAACAATTCCTTTTCGAAAAGCAATGGCAAAAATTGAAAGCTCAAGCCAAAGCAAAAGGCGTACAGCTTTTTGGTGACATGCCCATCTATGTCAGCCTTGATTCGGTAGAGGTTTGGGCCAATCCCAAGCTGTTCAAACTCAATGAAAACCTAGAGCCAGAATGGGTAGCCGGGGTACCGCCAGATTATTTCAGCGAAACGGGTCAACTGTGGGGCATGCCGATCTTCGACTGGGAAAAGCATGTGGAGACTGATTTTCAATGGTGGATTGCACGGGTGAAGCGCAACCTCCACTTTTTTGACGTCTTAAGGCTGGATCATTTCAGGGCCTTCGCAGACTTTTGGGAAGTCCCGGCAGGCGAAAAAACAGCCATCCATGGTCGATGGACCCCTGGTCCAGGCCAGGCACTTTTTGATGCCCTTAAGGAAGCCCTTGGGGAATTACCCTTGGTGGCCGAAGACCTTGGGGACATTGATGAGGCAGTATATCAATTGAGGGATCAGAATAAATTGCCAGGAATGCGGGTTTTGCAATTTGCCTTTAGCCCAAACCTTCCCCACAACCTCCACATCTCCCATCAGTTTACCCCGCATAGTGTGGCCTACACAGGTACCCATGACAACAATACCCTCAAAGGCTGGTATGAACACGAACTGGACGAGTCGGGCAAGCAGCGCCTAGAAGCCTATTTGGGCAGACGCTTAGACCCAGGCACCTTGCACTGGGCGATGATTCGTGAGTTATACCGCAGTGTGGCAGAAACCGCCATCGTTCCCATGCAGGATATCTTAGGGTTAGGCAAAAAGGCCATGATGAACAAGCCGGGCACTGCCACAGGAAATTGGCGGTGGAGAATGACTAGTTGGCCTCCCACCAAAGAAGTGACGGAAAGCCTACAGCAATTGGTACGGATGTTTGGGAGGTGAAAAGTGGGAAGCGGGAAGCGGGAAGCGGGACAAGGGGCTTCGATTAGCGAGTTAAGCAGTTGGACAGAAGGAATCGGGCTATGGGCTATGGGCTATGTTTTTTTATGTAAAAAGACTACGTACCCCCGGGCTCCTTACCCCGATTACCACTTT